>JBGVNV010000108.1:0-26047 GCA_045125955.1 Faecousia sp. | reverse complement strand
CCCTACGCTATGGGTTCGAGATTCCCGTAGGGGACGGCGTCCTCGACGTCCCGCCGCCCCAACGGGGCGGGAAAATCCCCGATCCCCTCCGCAGAAAAAACAACAGGACCAGCTTCAAATCACCACGTCATTGCGAGCCCGTAAGGGCGTGGCAATCTCCCGCATTTCCGCAGGAGATTGCCACGTCGGGCTTTGCCCTCCTCGCAATGACGCGGTAACTTTTGGCTGGTCCTTCTGATTTACGCGAGTGGTCATTGCGCATGGCGGGCGGGTCAATACCCCGCCCCTACAGGATATTTCAGGGGTGCCCCTACCCTTTCCACGCAGGAAAACTTTTATTATCCATAACCGCGAAAACTTTTGGCACTTTCGCCGGAATTCGTTGATTTTATTTCACCGGTATTGTATAATTGGTGTAATATCGGAGCGTGCAGGAACCTGTCCCTTCGGCGGGCTTCTGCGCGTTTCTGAGGAAGGCAAAGGAGGTCGATTTTCGCTATACCCGTTCGCAGGCCCCACACCATTTTCATCGAGAGGAGAAACAACATGGGAAAATTCACTAAAACCCTGATCGCCATGCTCCTGTGCGTGGCGATGATCGGCGGCATGCTGCCGATGACCATCCACGCAGAGAGTGCTGAAATCGAGTACACTCTGTACCCCACCCCCCATTCCATCGCCTACGGCGAGGGCTCTTTTGAGCTGACCGACATCAATGCCATCTATGGCGAGGGCATTGACGAGTACACCGTGGCCCGTCTGGAGGAGACTGCCGCCCTGAAGGAGCTTTCCGTCGAAGCTTCCGGCGAGACCGATGTCTACGTTGCCATCTACGGCTCCGGCGACGAGGTCGAGCAGTACATCCTGGACAACTACACTGTGGACACCAGCCTGTTCACCAAGACCGACGCCCACTTCGTTGCCATCAACGACGGCGAGATCGTGGTCCTGGGTGCCCACACCGACGCCTGCTTCTACGGTCTGACCACCATCTACCAGATCTTCGGTCAGCTGGAGGGCAAGTCCATCCGCAACCTGACCATCAACGACTACGCTGACGTTGCCTCCCGTGGCTTCATCGAGGGCTACTACGGCAACCCCTGGTCCGTTGAGGATCGCGCTGCCCTGATGACCTGGGGCGGCTACTACAAGCTGAACTCCTACTTCTACGCTCCCAAGGATGACCCCAAGCACAACGCCAAGTGGCGCGAGCTGTACACCGAGGAGGAGATCGAGACCCAGATCCGTCCTCTGGCCGAGGCCGGCAACGCCTCCAAGTGCCGCTTCGTCTACGCTCTGCATCCTTATATGTACAACCCCATCACCGACTACAACTACGATGACTCCATGGCCATCATGAAGGCCAAGTTCACCCAGGTCATTGAGGCCGGTGTCCGTCAGATCGCCATCCTGGCCGACGATGCCGGCAACCAGGGCGGCAGCCACTACACCAAGATGCTGACCGATATGACCGCCTGGATCAAGGAGATGCAGGTGGAGTATCCCGACCTGAAGCTCCTGCTGCCCTTCGTCACCCAGGAGTACATGGGCTACGGCCAGAGCTACTACCGCAACTTCCCCGAGAACGTCCAGATCGTCATGACCGGCGGTCAGGTCTGGGGCTTCTGCTCCCCCAGCTTCACCAACTCCTTCTATAACAATGTCGGTCGCGGTGTCTACCTGTGGATCAACTGGCCCTGCACCGACAACTCCAAGAACCACCTGATCATGGGCGGCTACGCCGACTTCCTGCAGCCCGGCGTTGACCCCAACAAGGTCGAGGGCATCATGCTCAACCCCATGCAGCAGTCCGAGCCTTCCAAGGTCGCCATCTTCGGCAACGCCTGCTACACCTGGAACATGTGGGAGACCAGAGCCGAGGCCGACGAGGCCTGGGAGACCGCCTTTGCCTGCGTTGACCACAACACCGTGGTCCCCAACGATGCTTCCAACGCTCTGAAGGAGCTGTCCAAGCACATGATCGACCAGACCCGTTTTGAGGACAACCCCAACGTTCTGGAGGAGTCCGTGGTCCTGCGTCATGAGCTGAGCGACTTCCAGACCAAGCTCACCAACGGCACCCTGACCCAGGATGACATCGACAGCCTGGTTGAGGAGTTCACCATCCTGCAGAACGCCGCCAAGGTCTACCGTGAGCAGGGCAACGAGGCCATTGCTTACCAGATCGAGCCCTGGCTGGGCAACTGGGACGACCAGACCCTGGCCATTCTGTCCTACCTGGATGCCCTGAGTGCCATCATCAACAACGAGGGCGACGACGCCATCTGGTCCGGCTACGCCGTCGGCCAGGCCGCCTTTGAGTCCTCCAAGAATCACCCCCTGTGGTACATGGACCACTATGAGTACGCCGAGTCCGGCTACCGCTTCATCGTTCCCTTCATGAAGGCCCTGGATGCCTACCTGGCTGAGTACGTCAAGGATATCGTCGATCCCAGCGGCGGCCTGTCCGGCGGCGGCTCCGGCGGTGGCGGCCAGGCCGGCACTCCCCTGCGCCTGACTGCCTTCGAGGGCAACAACCCCGGCTACTACAGCGGCAACCTGAACAATGTTGTCGACGGCAACACCGGCACCACCCTGTGGTACAACGACTACGCCCGCGTGGGCCAGTACATCGGCGTCGACCTGGGCAGAAACGCCCTCATCGGCAACGTCACCTTCACCCAGGATGCCGGTGACCACTTCTCCGACTACACCCTGCAGTATTCCACCGACGGCGTGACCTACCACGACTACAAGGACTACAAGGACACCGTCCTGAATGTGGACCTGTCCGAAACCGGCATCGAGGCCCGCTACCTGCGCTTCTACAACAATGCCGTGACCAGCGTGTGGGTCAAGATCTGTGAGATCTCCGTCACCGAGGCCGCTGCCACCACCATCGACACCAACAACGAGACCATTTCCTCCTGGAAGACCCGCGTGGGCAACGAGACCGCCGAGCTGCTGTCCGGCGGCGAGGCCGTTATGGCCCCCGGCGACTATGTCGGCTTCAACCTGCGCCGGATCAAGGAGCTGAACACCATCACCGTCGCCGAGCAGGGCGAGCTGACCCTGCAGATCTCCCCCAACAATGTGGACTGGACCACCGTTGAGGCCGGCGAGCAGACCGGTGTTGCCCGCTATGTCCGTCTGATCAACCTGACCGAGGGCGACCTCGCCGTCAACCTGACCACCTTCACCGTCACCTGCAACCTCTACAGCGGTCCCTACCTGCTGGACAGCGACATCGGCATCAACTCCTCCTGGGGCGTTGCCGAGGACAGCCGTGACAACGGCGCCGCCTTCGACGGCAAGGTCGGCACCACCACCGAGTTCGGTGACTTCGTTGCCGAGGGTCAGTACTTCATCTATGACCTGGGCCAGGACCGCGACATCTACAAGCTGGAGATCTACTGCTCCGACAACGCTCTGAACTACATCCGCGATGCCGAGATGCAGATCTCTGCCGATCTGGAGAACTGGACCACCGTCCTGACCATCGGCGACGGCGTGGAGAACGTGGGCGAGGCCAGCGTCACCTGTATCAACTCCGATGCCGGTTACGCCCAGGCTACCTCCACCTACCCCAACTTCGTCTCCATCGAGGGTGAGCTGGACCAGGCTCAGACCGCCCGTTACATCCGCGTCATCATGACCGCTCCCAACAACGAGCGCGCTGTCCTGTTCAACGAGATCGAGATCAACGACGGTGAGTACGTCTCCGTCAACAACGATCCCGCCTTTGATATCTCCCACATCGAGGTCCAGGGCTATCCTCCCCAGAACATGGTCGACGGCGATCTGACCACCTCCTGGAAGCCCAACACCACCGAGCCCGGCTCCATGGTCTACACCTTCTCCGACAACCTGACCGCCAACCGCATCAACATCGTCTCCAAGTCCGCCAGCAACGCCAAGGTCTACCTGCTGGCCGAGAAGAACGGCGTCCGTGAGTGGCAGTACAAGGGCACCCTGAACAAGTCCCTGGTGAAGCTCTCCTGCGACAACGACCTGAACCTGGCTCTGAAGATCGAGTGGGATGCCGAGACCGTTCCCAACATCACCGAGATCGTCCGCTTCACCGATGAGAGCCATGTCCATACCGAAGTTATCATCGAGGGCAAGGCTCCCACCTGTACCGAGGCCGGTCTGACCGAGGGCGTCAAGTGCGCCGAGTGCGGCGAGATCCTGGTCGCCCAGGAAGAGATCCCCGCTCTGGGTCACGACTGGAAGGGCACCTCCTGCGCCCGCTGCGGCGAGACCCGCGAGAACCCCTTCACCGACGTTCCCGAGGGCATCTTCTACATTGATCCCGTCCTGTGGGCCGTGGAGAAGGGCATCACCACCGGTGCCACCGCCACCACCTTCAATCCCAACGGCAACTGCCAGCGTGCCCAGGTCGTCACCTTCCTGTGGCGTGCTGCCGGTTCTCCCGAGCCCACCAAGAACGAGAACCCCTTCACCGATGTGAAGGAGTCCGACTTCTACTACAAGGCCGTCCTGTGGGCCGTGGAGAAGGGTATCACCAATGGCCTGACCGCCACCACCTTCGGTCCCTTCGAGCTGTGCAACCGCGCTCAGGTCGTCACCTTCCTGTGGCGTGCCATGGGTAGCCCTGCCTCCACCGCTGAGGTGGCCTTCACCGATGTGGTTCCCGGCCAGTTCTACAGCACCGCTGTTGCCTGGGCTGTCGAGAACGGCATCACCAATGGCATCTCCGCCACCGAGTTCGGTGTCGGCGGCATCTGCAACCGCGCCCAGGTCGTCACCTTCCTGTACCGCACCTACAACAAGTAATCCCATATAACGCATTTTGGGCCCCGGCTTTCGCCGGGGCCCATTTTATCGCCTTACGGCGATGTGATTTGTGCCTGCGGCCCAAATCACCGGGCCGTCGCGGACGCCGGCCCCTACGTTATGGGTTCGAGATTCCCGTAGGGGACGGCGTCCTCGACGTCCCACCGCCCCAACGGGGCGGAAAAAATCCCCGCTTTCTTCGGAAAGCGGGGATCTCGTTTCTCTTATGCAAATGCGTATCTGGTGGTGCTCTCCCAAACCTCGCCGGCCTTGACGAAGGGCTGCTTCCACTCGGGGTGGTTGACGGAGTCGGGGAAATGCTGGGTCTCCAGGGCGACACCGGCGCGCTTGCCGTAGTAGACGCCGCCCTTGCCCTGGTTCTCCAGGAAATTGCCCGCGTAGACCTGAACACCGGGCAGGTCCGTGGTGACGGTCATGGTGAGGCCATTCTCCGGATTGCGCATGACGGCGCAGATCTCGCCCTTGTTGACAAAATTGTGGTCATAGCCGCCCTGGAGGATCAGGGGCTCATAGTCCATGCCGATGTCCCGGCCGATGGCCTTGAAGCTCCGGAAATCGAAGGGGGTGCCCTCCACCGCCCGAACTTCGCCGGTGGGGATGTTGGCGGCATCGTCGGGGCAGAAGGCTTCCGCCGGGACCATCAGCTCCTGGTCCATGGCGCGCTCAGGCTTGTCCTGGCCGAAGAGATTGAAGTAGGCGTGGTTCGTCACATTAAAGACCGTATCCTTATCGGAAACGCCCCGGTAGCGGATGGTCAGGCCCTCATTTTCAATCGTATAGGTGACGGAGAACTCCGCGTTGCCGGGGAAGCCCTGATCGCCGTCGGGGCTGAAAATGCCCAGAGTCAGGCTGTTTTCCGTATGGGCCCTGACCTGCCACAGCCGCCAGCCCCAGCTGTCGGGACCGGAGTGGAGGTTGTTTTTGCCCTCGTTGGCGGGAAGCTGCACCTTTTCGCCATTCAGCATAAAGCTGGCTCCGCTCATGCGGTTGGCGTTGCGGCCCACCACTGCGCCAAGATACGCACCGTTGCGCTCGTAGCCCCGCACATCGTCACAGCCCAGGCACACATCGGTGCCATCCACCCGCAGGGTCACCAGGGACGCACCGTAATCCGTGACCTGCGCCAGGAGTCGTCCGTTTTCGATGGTGTACAGCTTTGCCTCGCCGCCGTCAGCAAGATATCCAAAAGTTTTTTCCATGTTTTCCAAGCTCCTTTCAATTCCGAAGAAATGGCCTTGATTTCTGCTGTCATTATACAATGGATTGGGACAAATAGCAATTCAATTCTGCGCTCTGCGCCCATTTTCTGCATATCCACACGGTCTGTGTGGTTGCAGGAAAACTGCACAAAGGGGCCGACACTATATCCTGTGATTTCCACTTGCATTGCGGCACAAGATATAGTATAATGACTCTGCAATTCGCCGCAACACAAGATGTTGTGGTATCCGACCCGTTTCGACACAAGAGAAATCTTGTTCCCATAGAAAGGAGCACACACCATGAAGATCATCAAGCGCAATGGCGCGGAAGAGGTCTTTGACGTTACCAAGATCGTCATCGCCCTGCAAAAGGCCAACACCGCCGTGGAAGAGCAGTACCGCATGACCCAGCTGCAGATCGAGCGCATCGCCCAGAATGTGACCATTTCCTGCGAGAGCCTGGGCCGCAGCCCCGCCGTGGAGGAGATCCAGGACCTGGTGGAAAAGTC
This sequence comes from Faecousia sp., assembly GCA_045125955.1. Lineage (GTDB taxonomy): Bacteria > Bacillota > Clostridia > Oscillospirales > Oscillospiraceae > Faecousia. The sequence goes on along the minus strand of JBGVNV010000108.1, from coordinate 19,518 downwards.
CATCATGGCCCACGGTGCCTTTGAGGTGGCCAAGGAGTACATCACCTACCGCTACACCCGGAACCTGGCCCGCCAGTCCAATACCACCGATGACCGCATCCTCTCCCTCATCGAGAGCAACAACGAGGAGGTCAAGCAGGAGAACGCCAACAAGAACCCCACCGTCAACTCCGTCCAGCGCGACTACATGGCCGGTGAGGTCAGCAAGGACATCACCAACCGCATCCTGCTCCCCCGGGAGATCGTCCAGGCCCACGAACAGGGCATCATCCACTTCCACGATGCGGACTACTTCGCCCAGCACATGCACAACTGCGATCTGGTGAATCTGGAGGACATGCTCCAGAACGGCACCGTCATCTCCGGCACCATGATCGAGAAGCCCCATTCTTTCTCCACCGCCTGCAACATCGCCACCCAGATCATCGCCCAGGTGGCCTCCAACCAGTACGGCGGTCAGTCCATTTCCCTGACTCACCTGGCCCCCTTCGTCCAGGTCAGCCGTGAGAAGATCCGCAAGACCGTGGAGAAGGAGCTGGCCGTCTTCGGCATCAACTCCGACGAGGAGACCATCTCCAGAGTCGTCGAGACCCGCCTGCGCGAGGAGGTCAGCCGCGGCGTCCAGACCATCCAGTATCAGGTGGTCACCCTGATGACCACCAACGGACAGGCCCCCTTCATCACCGTCTTCATGTACCTGAACGAGGCCCGTTCCGAGCAGGAGAAGAAGGACCTGGCCCTCATCATCGAGGAGACCCTGCGCCAGCGTTACGAGGGCGTCAAGAATGAGAAGGGTGTCTGGATCACCCCCGCCTTCCCCAAGCTGATCTACGTTCTGGAGGAGGACAATGTCCGCGAGGGCACCCCCTACTGGTATCTGACCCGGCTCGCCGCCCAGTGCACCGCCAAGCGCATGGTCCCCGACTTCATCTCCGAAAAGAAGATGCTGGAGTTCAAGGGCGATGTCTATGTCTGCATGGGCTGCCGCTCCTTCCTGACCCCCGACCGGTTCACCGAGGCCGGTGTGGGCAACATCGCCAACGCGAAAAATTACGAGCCCGGCAAGCACAAGTACTACGGCCGCTTCAACCAGGGTGTCGTCACCATCAATCTGGTGGACGTGGCCCTGAGCTCCGGCCGGGACATGGACAAGTTCTGGCAGATCTTCGACGAGCGTCTGGAGCTTTGCTATCGGGGCCTCATGTGCCGCCACGAGCGTCTGAAGGGCACTCTCTCCGATGCCGCCCCCATCCTGTGGCAGTACGGTGCCCTGGCCCGCCTGGAAAAGGGCGAGCCCATCGACAAGCTGCTCTACAACGGCTACTCCACCATCTCCCTGGGCTACGCCGGCCTCTATGAGTGCGTCAAGTACATGACCGGCCGCTCCCATACCGATGCCGAGGCCAAGCCCTTCGCCCTGGCCGTCATGCAGCACATGAACGACGCCTGCAAGGGTTGGAAGGAGAAGCACAACATCGACTTCTCCCTCTACGGCACTCCCCTGGAGTCCACCACTTACAAGTTCGCCAAGTGCCTGCAGAGCCGCTTCGGCATGGTCCCCGGCATCACGGATAAGAGCTATATCACCAATTCCTACCACGTCCACGTGTCCGAGGAGATCGACGCCTTCACCAAGCTGGCCTTCGAGGCAGAGTTCCAGCAGCTCTCCCCCGGCGGTGCCATCTCCTACGTGGAGGTCCCCAACATGCAGCAGAACATCGACGCGGTGCTCCAGCTCATGCAGTTCATCTACGACAACATCATGTACGCCGAGCTGAACACCAAGAGCGACTACTGCCAGTGCTGCGGCTACGACGGCGAGATCGAGATCCGGGAGGACGCCGATCACAAGCTGGTCTGGGTCTGCCCCAACTGTGGCAACACCGACCAGGCCAAGATGAATGTGGCCCGCCGCACCTGCGGCTACATCGGCACCCAGTACTGGAACCAGGGAAGAACCCAGGAGATCAAGGACCGGGTCCTGCATCTGTAAAAAGATATGATAAAGCACCGGAAAACGCGGAGAAATCCCCGTTTCCGGTGCTTTTTCTGTAGGGCGGGCGGCACTGCCCCCGCCGACCAAGTTGGATGATTGCCCGTGTGAAATGGATGGAACAGTGTCCGACAACCACCGTCATTCCGAGGCCACGCAGCTATTCGGCTCGCAATGACGAGGTGACTGAAGACTGGTCCGTTTGCATGGGGCCGGGTAATTGCGGAAGCGGGTCGGCGTGGGCAGTGCCGCACGCCCTACACCCCCAAAAAATACGCAGGTGCGTACACAACCCTCCACTCGTTATGCTATCATGACACATGATACCATTCCGGGAGGATATCCAATGGACGATTTCACCTGTGCCATGTGCATTTTCTTCTGCCGTCACTACATTCCATACCGTGACGGCAAATTCAGACCCGTAGAATATGGGCATTGCATTTATGGACGGACAAAAATGTGCCGCGCCGCCCGAAAAGCCTGTCACCATTTTATTCCGCGAACCGAACCTACATAATGAAAAACCCAGCCGGGATCACGCTTCCGGCTGGGTTTTTCTTACATTCTCAGCAATTCTCCCGCCAAAATGCCGTTTTCATTAGCCAGGGCCTTCAGGTGGCCCACCTGGTGGGGGGTATCCTGGGCCATGGCCCGGTCGAGCATGGCTTTCAGCTCCTGCTCCGTCAGCCGGTCCAGCTCTACACAGCAGTCGGAGCCCAGATAGCTCATGAAGCCCGACACCTTGGGATCGTAGGAGATGGCGGCGACCCGCGTCTGCTGGGCGCAGGCGAAGACCAGAGCGTGGAGCCGCATGGAGACCACCAGACCCATCCGGCCCATGAGGCCGCACAGGGCCGCACCGTCGTCCACGGGGGGCAGCACATGGCAGGGGGCCTTGACCATGCCTGCGGCAGTGCGGGTGATCTCCGCATCCCGGCTGGGCTCCAGGGTGTAGAACAGGGGAGCCAGGCCGTATTTCTCCCAGCCGTAGTCGGCGGCGGCGCAGATGGCGGCCAGCTTTTCCTGGGTGCCGTCCCAGGGGCGCAGGACGAAGAGGCTGTATTGTCCATCGGGATTCAGACCGTTTTTGGCCAGATACCGTCCGGCGGCGGCGTCATCGCCCTCCATCAGCAGGGCGGGGTCCGCCGTCAGATGCACCTGGGGCTCCTCGACGCCGAAGGCGCGCAGGGTCTCCAGGGATTCGGGGTCCCGCAGGGCGATCAGGTCCACATTCTCCTCCAGAACCCGTGCGGCCTGGGCCTGATACTTCTCCCCGTTGACGGGGCCGATGCCGCAGCCGTACATCATCACCTGACATCCGGCCTTTTTCGCCTGACGGATGGAGTAGAGATAGTAGGACAGGCTGCGGTTGCTGGTCACATTCTGGATCAGGCTGCCGCCGCCGGAGATGTAGAGCTGGCTCTTTTTCATCACCCGGCCTGCGGCCAGGGTGTTGAAAATATGGACCGTGCTGACACCGGTGAGCATGGCGGTCTGCCGGGGCTGGCGGGTCATGACGGTGATGGGCAGGTCGGGGTCCTGCTGCCGCAGCTGGCGGATCATGCAGACCAGGATGGCATCATCACCGGCGTTGCCCTTGCCGTAGGCACCGCAGATCACCGCACCGTAGCGGCCCTGATTTTCCCGGTCCCGGCGGTGCAGGACGGAGCGGTAGATCTCCTCCTGACGAACGCCCATGGCCTCCACGGAAAATTCCGTCCTGACCTTCTCGTAGATGGCACCGCCCAGCTTTGCACGGAGCTTTGCATCCCGGACCACGGCGGTCATCCGCTGGGCCAGGGTCGCATCATCGCCGGGGGTGATGAGATAGCCCGTCTCTCCGTCGATGACCACTCTGGGCACGCCGCCCACGGCGGTACTGATGGTGCAGCAGTGCATCCGGGCACCCTCGGTGATGGCGTAGGGGAAGGTCTCGGAGATGGAGGTCAGCAGATTCACATCCAGGGCGTGGTAAAAGCTGTTCATATCGCTGACCCAACCGGCGAAATGCACGGTCCCGGCGGGGCATAGCTCCGCCGCCAGAGCCCGGATCTCCTGCTCCTGGTCGCCGATGCCGGCGATGAGCAGTCGGGCGTTGGGACAGGTTCCCACGGTCTTGGCGAAGGCCTTGACCAGGGTGGTCATGTCCTTCACCGGGTCGATCCGGGCGGCGATGCCGAAGACCACACAGCTTTCGTCCCAGTCAAGGCCCAGACCGCTGAGATACTCCTGCCGGGGCAGGTGGGGCAGCTTTTTGGGGAAGCCGATACCATTATAAATGGTATGCATCCGTCCACCGTCGTAGCCCCGGCCCTCCATGCGCTCCTTCATGGCATCGGAAACCGCCACCCAGCCGTCCCGCATGCGCAGGGCCACCCGGTTCAGCAGACCGATGGTCCAGTTGGCGGCAGGGCGGCCCATGTAGTCCAGCCGGGGGTCCGAATGGATGGTGGAGAGGATGGGACAGCTGGCCCTGCCCATGAGCATGGACACCACATTGGCCTTGGAGCCGTGGCAGTGGAGGATGTCGAACTGCTTGTTTTTCAGATACTTTTTCAGGTTCCGGGCCACATGAAAGAGGCTCCGCTTCTTCAGGACCCGGGTGTTGATGCCCTTTTCCAGGGCCTCCCGGGCAAAGGGGCCGTCCACAAAGCAGACCAGCTCCACCTCGTTGCCCTTGCTCAGCTCCTCCAGCAGGCTGATGACGTGGGTCTTCGCGCCGCCCACGTCGCCGCCGGAGATCAGATGCATGATCTTCATGATATCACTCCCGCATGATGCGCCGTCTGGCCAGGTTGATGGGGCCTTCGTTCAGGGTGTCGTTGATCCAGCCGATGGCCTTGCCACAGCCGTAGACCACGCAGAAATCCGGGTCGTCGGCGATGGTGCAGGCGATGGCGGTACGGTCGGCGATGAGCTGATCCATGCCCCAGATCTGGCTGCCGCCGCCGGTGAGGGTGATGCCGTTCTGGGCGATATCTCCCACCAGCTCGGGGCTGGTCTCCTCCAGAACATGGAGCACCTCATCGGTGATCATTCTGGCGGGACGGCGCAGGACCTCGTAGATCTCAGAGGAATAGAGCAGGATCTCACGGGGCAGGCCGGTCTTGGCATCGCGGCCCTTGACGGACATGGTGATATCCTCCGGGCGGGGCCAGACACAGCCGATTTGGATCTTGATCTCCTCGGCGGTGACCTGACCGATGACCACGCCGTGCTTGCGGCGGACATGGCGGGCGATGGCCTCGTCAAAGGCATCGCCTGCGGCCTCCACAGAGGAGGAATTGGCAACGCCGTTCAGGCTCAGCACCGCGATGTCGGTGGTGCCGCCGCCCACGTCCACGACCATGTGGCCGTTGGCCTCCTCGATGGGCAGGTTCGCGCCCAGGGCTGCCGCCAGGGGCTCCTCGATCAGGTAGACACGGCGGGCACCGGCCTCGATGGCGGCGTTGATGACCGTGCGCTCCTCGACCTCAGTGACACCGGAGGGCACGCAGATGACCACGCGGGGCTTGGGGTTGAAGATGGAGGACTTGATGGCCTTGCGGAAGAGCTCCTGGAGCATCTTGACGGTCATCTCATGGTCGGAGATGACGCCGTCCTTCAGGGGCCGCATGGCCACCACATTGCCGGGGGTACGGCCCATCATGTTCCGGGCATCGGCACCCACCTTCAGGATCTTGCCGGTGTTCTTGTCCACCGCCACCACGGAGGGTTCCCGGACCAGAACGCCCTTGCCCTCCACGTAGATCAGCACATTGGCGGTGCCCAGGTCCACACCCAGGTCGCTGGTGAAGAAATTGAAGTTGATTTTACGAAGTTTTTTGAAATTGAATGCCATGGTAAACACCTACTTATTTGCTCGTTGTGGTACCGGCCGCCGCGACGGCCGCGAAAATGACTTCCCTGGCACCCGCCGTCAGCAACACGCGGGCACATTCCGAGGCCGTGGCCCCGGTGGTTACGATATCGTCCAGCAGGAGCACCCGCTTGCCGCGGATCTCGGCTCCCTCCGGAACTTTGTATACGCCCAGCACATTGGCCCGGCGTTCTGCGGGAGTCTTCAGGCCGGAATTGGCCCGATTGTCCCGAAATTTTACCAGTAATGCTTCCTTTTGGAAGCCCAGCTCGGAGCTGACCGCATCCGCCAGCAGCTCCACCTGGTCGTAGCCCCGCTCCCGCTTTCGTCTGCGGCTGACGGGGACCCAGGTGAGCACATCGGCACCGGGCAGATCCCGCTGGATGCGCATGGCGAGAAGCCGTCCGTAGATTTCGGCATAATGCCGCGCACCACCGAACTTGTAGCGGTGGATGCTCCTGCGGACATCCCCCTCGTAGATCCAGACCGCCGTCAATTGGGCGATGTGGGGGACCTTCTTTTTGCCGAAGGGGTATTCCGGCTGGTCCACACGGCAGGCTCTGCACAGGTCCGTCTCCTCCTTTTGGAGCAGCTTCCGGCAGAGGACGCATTTCCGGGGAAACAGCCATTCCAGCATCCGGCGGATCATTCGCCGCCCCTCCCCTGGAGCCGCAGCTTCAGGCCGGTGTACCGGCGGCTGCGCTTGGAGTTGTGGACCATGGTGGCCACCACATCCTCCTTGCCCACGATGATGAGCAGCTCTCTGGCTCTGGTGACGGCGGTATAGAGGACACTGCGGCTGAGCAGGTAGGGCGAGCCGTTCCAGGCCGTCAGGATCACCGCCCGGTACTCGCTGCCCTGGCTCTTGTGGACGGTCATGGCGTAGGCGGGCTCCAATTCGCTCAGCATGGAGAAATCGTACTCCGCCTCCCGGTCGTCGTAGACCACGGTGAGGGTCTCCGCCTGGGGATCGATGGCGGTGATGGTGCCGATGTCGCCGTTGAAGACACCCGCGCCCACGGCACTGCCGTCGGTCTTCTTCCACAGTATATCATAATTGTTGCGGATTTGCATCACCCGATCTCCCTCCCGGAAGGAAAAATCCCCGTATTGCCGCTCTTTTTTGTTGGGAGCCGGGGGATTGAGGACCTTTTGCAGGAGCTTGTTCAGGTACACGGTGCCCGCGCCGCCCTTGCGGGTAGGGCTCAGGACCTGGATCTGGTCTGCGGGGATGCCCATGTTCTTGGGCAGCCGGGTGGCGCAGAGGTCGCAGATGAGCTGGGTCAGGGCCTCCTCGTTCTGCCTGCGCATGAAGAAGAAGTCCCGGTCCACCCGTCTCAACTCCGGCAGCTCGCCGGAATTGATGCGGTGGGCGTTGGTGACGATGAGACTCTCCTGGGCCTGGCGGAAAATGTCCGTCAGCCGAACCGTGGGGAGCATATTGCTCCGGAGCATATCGCCAAAGGGGAAGCCCGGTCCCACGGGGGGAAGCTGGTCCGGGTCGCCCACCAGGATCAGCCGCTTGTTCTGGGGGATAGCCCGGAGCAGGCTGTGCAGAAGCTGGACGTCCACCATACTCATCTCGTCGACGATGGTGGCATCGGCTTTGAGTGGCTGATCCTCGTCCCGGTTGAAGACCATGAGCCCCGTGTTGGGGTCGATGCCCGCCTCCAGGAGCCGGTGGATGGTGCTGGCCTCCTCGCCGGTAACCTCGGTGAGCCGCTTGGCGGCACGGCCCGTGGGGGCCGCCAGCAGGCATTTGAGCTGCATCCGGCCCAGAAGCTCCAGGATGCCGTTGATGATGGTGGTTTTACCGGTGCCGGGGCCGCCGGTGATGATGAGCACGCCGCTGCCCGCCGCAGAGCGGATGGCGTGGCGCTGCTGGTCGGAGTAGCGCACCGCACTTTCCTCCTCCACCTGTTTCAGGAGCCGCTCCGTGTTCTCCGGCTCCGGGTGGGGCCACTGGGCGAATTTCAGCAGCCGGTAGGCGCAGTAGACCTCCGCCTCGTGAATATGGGGCAGATACACCACATCGATGTCCGCCAAGGTCTGGCAGACCAGCCGCTCGCCCTCGTGGAGCCGGGTGATGCCCGCCTCCACATCCCCGGCCTCCACGGTCAGAAGCTGGGCGGTGGCCGCCACCAGCTTGGCCCGGGGCAGGAAGGTATGTCCGCCGGTGAGATTGTAGCTTAATTCAAAGAGCACACCGGCCTCAATGCGCCTGGGATCGTCTCCCGCCACGCCCAGAGAGATGGCGAACCGGTCCACAGCGTTGAAGGGGGCATCCAGCCCGCTGTCCATGAGCAGGTAGGGGTCGTCATAGAGTAGCTCCACCGTCTGCTCGCCGTAGAGCTTATAGGCCCGGACCGCCAGCTCCGTGGGGAGCTGATGGAGGGCGAAAAATTCCATCAATTGTCGCATGCCCGCCTGACGGCGGAACTCCGCACCGAAATTGCGGGCCTTTTCCAGGGAAATTCCCGGCACCAAAGCCAGTTTTTCCGGGTCCCGCTCCAAAACCAGCAGGGTCTGGTCCCCGAAATATTCCACGATCCTGGCCGCCATCACGGGGCCGATGCCCTTGATGGCGCGGCTCGACAGGTAGCTCTGGATCTCCAGAGCCGTCTGGGGCAGCATCCGCTCCAAAAATTCCGCCTCGAACTGCCTGCCGAAATTGGAGTGGCTGGTCCATTTTCCCGTGACCATCAGCCGCTCACCCAGCACCGGCATGGGGATGGTGCCCACCACGGTGACGGTGTTTCCGCCGCCGCAGTTCAAGCGCAGGACCGCGTAGCCATTGTCATAATTCTGATAAACCACAGCGGCGACCGCGCCCTGCAAAATTTCAAGTTCCTCGCTCAAACATCATCGCTCCCATCCGAGGGGGATATCATCCCATTTTCGTACCTTACATTATAACATAGTTCCCGGCAAACGGAAAGAGCTTTTTCACAAAAACCGAAAATTCGCCCCGCCGCTGTCGGCTAAGGACCATATAAAAAATCAAAATCTATAAAAAACGCTGAAAATACCGCTTGTTAAATCCGCACCTCTGTGCTAAAATACAAGATGACAATATCTGCATTGTGCTTAGGAGCAACTATGAAATACCTGTCACTGCTCGTATGGGTCACGCAGTTTGGATTCTCGGTCCTCTTCCCCACCTGCTTTTTCCTGATGATCGCCATCTGGCTCCAGGAAAAATTCGGTCTGGGCCTGTGGATCGTAGCGGTATTGGGCATATTCGGTCTGCTGACCTCCTTTACCACCGCCCGGAGCTGTCTGCGGACGCTGCTGCGGGACATGGAACGGGCCTCGGACCGCAAGGACCCGCCCCCCGCCTTCAACGACCACAGCTGACCCAAAAAATCCCCAAGCAAAGGAAATGATCCCCATGAAACTTCAACCAGCCTCCCAAAGGGAAGTCAGGCGCATCGCTGTCGGTACGCTGGTGTGCGATGTGCTGATGGTAGCGGGCCTGTTCCTGGCCAGCCAGTTCGACATCGGCACCTTTGACCTCGGAAAGATCCTGGTAAGCTGTGCCATCGGCTCCGTCATCGCGGTGCTGAACTTCGCGCTCATGTGCCTGACGGTCCAGAGTGCCGTGGGTATGGCGGACCAGAAGCAGATGAAGGCAAAATTCCAGCTCAGCTACAACGTCCGGATGATCATCCAGGCGGGCTGGACCGTGGCTGCCTTCCTGATCCCCGGCCTGCACTTTGTCGCCGGCGCAGCCCCCGTCATCTTCCCCAAGGTCACCATCCTCTATCTCCAGGCGAAGGGCAAGCTCCTTCCCCCGGATCCCCCCAGACCCGCAACCACGGAATCCACGGAGGAGCCCCAGGCATCTTCCGACGAAAATCTGTAAGCAGAAGTGAGGTTCTATCTATGGATTTAGCAATCAACGGCGCAAGAGTTCTCTTTGAGATCGAAAATGTCCCCCTGCTGGGCACCGTCCAGATCACCCAGACCCTGACCGTGAGCTGGCTGGTCTTTGCCATCATCACCGGTCTGTGCATCTGGCTGGGCAAGGGCCTGACCGTCACCGGCATCTCCCGCAAGCAGGCGGTGTCCGAGATGATCGTCGGTGCTCTGGTCAACTTCGTCCGCGGCAACATGGGCACCGAGTTCGACCATTATATCCCCCTGGTGGGCACCATCTTCATCACCTCCGTCATCTCCAACCTGATCTCCCTGCTGGGCATCTGGAGCCCCACGGCGGACCTGATGACGGAGCTGGCCTGGGCCCTGGTGGTCTTCGTGCTCATCACCTACCACAAGATCAAGGCCTCCGGCATCGGCGAATACATCAAGAGCTTCTTCGTGCTGGACCCCAACTCCAAGTCCGCTGTCACCACCGTGCTGGGCATCGTCATGTCCCCCCTGAATGTGGTCAGCGAGTGCTTCACCCCCATCTCCATGGCCTGCCGTCATTTCGGCAACATCCTCTCCGGCACCGTCATCTCCGCCCTGATCTACGGCGCACTGGCCGCCGCCAACAACGCTCTGTTCGGCGCGCTGGGCTCCAGCATGACCGTGGCTGTCGTGGTGGCTGTCATCGGCTTTGCGCTGCTGCTGGTGGGTAAGAAGACCGGCAAGAAGCTGCCCCTCATCATCGGCATCATCATGGCGATCCTGGGCGTCCTCGCCGTCATCACCAACCTCGGTGCCACTTTCCCCTGGCTGACGGTCGGTATCCCCGCCATCCCCAGCCTGTACTTCGACTGGTTCGGCGGCTGCATCCAGGCATTCATCTTCTGCACCCTGACCACTCTCTTCATCAAACAGGCCGCTGACGGTTAAGTCGACACGGCCATTTGAATATCACTCTGTAATTTATTTTTAGGAGGCAAAATTTATGGATTTCACTATTTTGGCTAAAGGTATCGCCCTGGCTGGCTGCGCCATCGGCGCAGGTCTCGCTCTGATCGCCGGTGTCGGCCCTGGTATCGGCGAAGGTAACTGTGCCGCCGCTGCCTGTGAGGCTGTCGGCCGTCAGCCCGAGTGCAAGGGCGACGTCACCAGCACCATGATCCTGGGTATCGCTCTGTCCGAGACCACCGGTATCTACGGCTTCGTCACCGGCCTGCTGCTGATCTTCGCCGCTCCCGGTATGTTCATGAACTACCTGGGCTAACTTCCAGACATCTAAAATAACCGGAAGGAGGCCGATCAATGGACGCAATTTATCAGTCCTTGGTGGCAGTCAATCCCGTAACCCTGATCGCTCAGATCTGCAACCTCTTCCTGCAGATGTTCGTGGTCAAGAAATTCTTCCTGAATAAGGTCCTGGCGATCCTGGACGCCCGCCGTGAGGCAGCGGACAAGGAGATCGTGGACGCGAAGAACGCCCGCGAGGAGGCCATGAACATCAAGGCCACCTACGAGGAGAACATGCGCCAGGCCAAGGCCGAGGCCACCGCTCTGCTGTCCCAGGCCCAGAAGACCGCTTCCGCCCGCTCCGAGGAGATCATCAACCAGGCTCAGGCCCAGGCTGCTCAGATCAAGGAGAAGGCCGCTGCGGACATCGCCCAGGAGAAGAAGAAGGCCATCAATGACGCCAAGGACGAGATCTCCGGCATCTCCATGGCCATCGCCGAGAAGGTCGTGGAGCGTCAGCTCAATGCCGCCGATCAGCAGAAGCTGATCGCGCAGTTCATCGACGAGCTGGGTGACGCCTTATGACAGAAATTGCCACCACTTACGGCCAGGCAATGTATGACCTGGCCCGGGAGGAGGGCCTGACGAAGGATCTGCTGGAGGAGCTGGTCGCGCTCGACAAGAGCCTGACTGGTGAGCCCGGTTTTATCCAGCTGCTCTCCACTCCCAATATCCCCAAAGAGGAGCGCGTCCGCATCCTGGACGACAGCTTCCGGGGCAAGCTGCATCCCTATGTGCTGAATTTCCTGAAGGTCCTGACCGAAAAGGGATATATGAAGCACTTTTCCGGCTGCTGCCAGATGTATAAGCAGCAGTACAATCAGGATAACGGCATCGTGCCGGTGACTGCGTACACCGCCGTTGCCCTGTCCGACGAGCTGCGCGCAAAGCTCTGCGCCAAGCTCTCCACCGTGACCGGCAAGACCATCGAGCTTGATTGCCGGATCGATCCGGAAACCTTGGGCGGTGTTCGGCTGGACTTCGACGGCAAGCAGGTGGACGGCACCGTTCGCCGCCGTCTGGAGGACATCCGCGGACTTCTGAAGAACACCGTACTCTGATGAGAAAGCAGGGACACTATGGAATTAAGACCCGAAGAGATCACAAAAATCATCCGTAGTCAGATCAAGAACTACGAGAATAAGCTCCAGTCCAGCGAGACCGGCGTCGTCATCGTCGCCGGTGACGGCATCGCCACCGTTTCCGGCCTGACCAAGTGCATGGCCAACGAGCTGGTGGAGTTCCCCAACGGCGAATACGGCATGGCTCAGAACCTGAACGAGGAGACCGTCTCCGTCGTTATCCTGGGCAGCGACTCCGGCATCAAGGAGGGTGACATCGTCAAGCGTACCGGCCGCGTTGTCTCCGTCCCCGTGGGCGAGAAGCTCATCGGCCGCGTCGTCAACGCCCTGGGCCAGCCCATCGACGGCAAGGGTGCCATCGAGAACGAGGGCTACCGCCCCATCGAAATGCCCGCCCCCGGTATCATCGACCGTGAGCCCGTCAACAAGCCTCTGCAGACCGGCATCAAGGCCATCGACTCCATGATCCCCATCGGCCGCGGCCAGCGTGAGCTGATCATCGGTGACCGCCAGACCGGTAAGACCACCATCGCCACCGATACCATTCTGAACCAGAAGGGCCAGAATGTCATCTGTATCTACGTCGCCATCGGCCAGAAGCGTTCCACCGTCGCCCAGATCGTGGAGAACCTGACCCTGGGCGGTGCCATGGACTACACCATCGTCGTCTCCGCCACCGCTTCCGAGCTGGCTCCCATGCAGTATATCGCCCCCTACACCGGCTGTACCATGGGCGAGCACTTCATGAACCAGGGCAAGGACGTGCTGGTTATCTACGATGACCTGTCCAAGCACGCCGTGGCCTACCGTGCCATCTCTCTGCTGATCCGCCGTCCCCCCGGACGTGAGGCTTACCCCGGCGACGTCTTCTACCTCCACTCCCGACTGCTGGAGCGTGCGGCGCACCTGTCCCCCGAGAAGGGCGGCGGCTCCCTGACCGCTCTGCCCATCATCGAGACCCAGGCCGGTGACGTCTCCGCCTATATCCCCACCAACGTCATCTCCATCACCGATGGTCAGATCTTCCTGGAGACCGAGCTGTTCAACGCCGGCATCATGCCCGCCGTTAACCCCGGTATCTCCGTCTCCCGTGTCGGCGGCTCCGCTCAGATCAAGGCCATGAAGAAGGTCTCCGGCTCCCTGAAGCTGCTGTACTCCCAGTACCGCGAGCTGCAGTCCTTCGCCCAGTTCGGCTCCGACCTGGACGCCGATACCAAGGCAAGACTGGCTCTGGGTGAGCGCATCGTCGCCGTTCTGAAGCAGCGCAACAACGCTCCCGTTGATGTTGCCCACCAGGTGTGCATCATCTACGCCGTCACCAACGGCTACCTGAACTCCATCCCCGTCGATGCCATCCCTGAGTTCGAGAAGCAGCTGTTCGAGTACATGGACGGCCGGGGCTTCGAGGCTCTGAATGCCATCCGCGTAAGCGGTAAGCTGGAGCCCGAGACCGAGAACGCCATCAAGGCCGCTCTGACCGAGTTGGTTGCAAAATTCTAACTACGGAAGGAGTGTGAGCCATGGCCGGCGTTTCCACCAAGGATATCAAAAATCGGATCCGAAGCATGGAGTCCACCAAGCAGATCACCAAGGCCATGGAAATGGTCGCGGCCTCCAAGCTGCGCCAGGCCCAGAACCGGATCACCGCTTCCCGGCCCTACTTTGAGATCCTCTCCAACACCATTTCGGACATCGTGGCGACCAACCGGGACTTCACCAGCCCCTACCTGCGCAAGCGGGAGGGCAACCGTGCCCTGTTCGTGGTCATCGCCGGTGACCGCGGTCTGGCCGGCGGCTACAACAGCAACGTCATCAAGCTGGCCGTTGCCCGGATGGAGGGCAAGGAGGCCACCGTCCTGCCCATCGGCAAGAAGGCTTTGGACTACTTCCGCTCCAAGGGCTACGCCCTGCTGGCCGAGACCTATGCCGAGGCCGCAGATGTGGACATCGGCGACTGCTTCAGCATTGCCAAGCTCCTGAGCAAGGTGTGGCTGGCAGGCAACTTCGACGAGATCCATGTGGCCTACACCAATTTCGTCTCCGTCCTGTCCCAGACCGCCGACGTGCGGCAGCTGCTGCCCCTGATCCCTGAGGAGCGGGAGGCAACCGAGAGCCGCTGCGTCACCCTCTACGAGCCCGAACCCGAGGAGGTCTTCGCCTCTATCGTTCCTGAATACCTGGGCGGTATCGTCTACGGTACCCTGTGTGAGTCCCGCTGCGCCGAGCAGGCTGCCCGCCGCACCGCCATGGACTCCGCAACCTCCAATGCCGAGGACATGATCGCAGACCTGAGCCTGAAGTACAACCGGGCCCGTCAGGCCGCCATCACCCAGGAAATCACCGAGATCGTTGCAGGCGCGGAAGCCTGACCGGACCTCCCCCACTATCGTAAGTTTTATTTTCATTGAAGGAGTTGACCCCAATGGCCAAAAATATCGGTACCGTGACCCAGGTCATCGGCCCCGTTCTGGACATCCGCTTTGCGGACAATCAGCTTCCTGCCCTGCTCAACGCCATCGAGGTTCCCGTGGGCGACAAGACCGTTATCGCCGAGGTCGCACAGCACATCGGTGACAATGTGGTCCGCTGTGTCGCCATGGGTGCCACCGACGGTCTGCAGCGCGGCACCGAAGCCATCGATACCGGCGCAGCCATCTCCGTCCCCGTTGGCGAAGACTGCTTGGGCCGCGTGTTCAACCTGCTGGGCGATCCCATCGACGGCGGCGAGAAGATCAATGCCGCCGAGAAGTGGCCCATCCACCGTCCCGCCCCCGCTTATGACGAGCAGAAGCCCGCTACCGAGATCCTGGAGACCGGCATCAAGGTCATCGACCTGATCTGCCCCTACGCCAAGGGCGGTAAGATCGGTCTGTTCGGCGGCGCAGGCGTCGGCAAGACCGTTCTGATCCAGGAGCTGATCAACAACGTTGCCAAGCAGCACGGCGGTATCTCCGTCTTCACCGGTGTCGGCGAGCGTACCCGTGAGGGTAACGACCTGTACCGCGAGATGACCGAGTCCGGCGTTATCAAGAAGACCGCCATGGTCTACGGTCAGATGAACGAGCCCCCCGGAGCCCGTATGCGTGTCGGCCTGTCCGGCCTGACCATGGCAGAGTACTTCCGCGATGTGAAGCATCAGGACGTTCTGCTGTTCATCGACAACATTTTCCGTTTCACCCAGGCCGGTTCTGAGGTTTCCGCACTGCTGGGCCGTATGCCCTCCGCCGTCGGCTACCAGCCCACCCTGGCCACCGAGATGGGTGCTCTGCAGGAGCGCATCACCTCCACCAAGAACGGTTCCATCACCTCCGTTCAGGCCGTCTACGTTCCCGCCGATGACCTGACCGACCCCGCCCCCGCTACCACCTTCGCCCACCTGGACGCCACCACCGTTCTGGACCGTGGCATTGCCTCCCTGGGCATCTACCCCGCCGTTGATCCCCTGGACTCCACCTCCCGTATCCTCTCCCCTGAGATCCTGGGTGCTGAGCACTACGAGACCGCCCGTGCCGTCCAGTCCATCCTCCAGCGTTACAAGGAGCTGCAGGACATCATCGCCATCATGGGTATGGACGAGCTGAGCGAGGACGACAAGATCACCGTCAACCGCGCCCGTAAGGTCCAGCGTTTCCTGTCCCAGCCCTTCGAGGTCGCGGAGCAGTTCACCGGTTACCAGGGCAAGTACGTCCCCCTGAAGGACACCATCCGCTCCTTCCAGGAGATCATCCAGGGCAAGCACGACGCCATCCCTGAGTCCTACTTCCTGTTCAAGGGCAGCATCGACGACGTGGTCGAGGCATATCAGAAAGATCAGGTGAAGTGAGCATGACCTTCCCCCTCAAGATCGTGACCCCCGACGGTCTGATTTTTGACGGTCAGGCCGACAAGCTCATCGTCCGCACCACCACCGGCGACACCGCCATCCTGGCCCGGCATATCAATGCCGTGTTCCCCCTGGGCATGGGTCAGGCAGTCGTGGGGGCTGATGGCCAGCGGCGCACCGCAGCCTGCATCGGCGGTCTGCTGAGTGTCGTGGACGGTGCCGTGACCCTGGTCCCCACCACCTTTGAGTGGTCCGACCAGATCGACGCGGACCGCGCCGAGAAGTCCCGCCAGCGGGCCGAGGGCATCCTGAGCAATAAGGATTCCACCGACGCCGAGATCCAGCTGGCCGAGGCCAGACTGAAGCGTTCTCTGATCCGCACCAGCGTGGCCACCAGAAGATTCTAAACACAAAAATCCCGACATTCTGATGAATGTCGGGATTTTTCAGATCTTTTTACTTCTTGATTCCGGGGATGGTCTCCAGCACATCGGTGACCACGCTCAGGTCCACGCCGATGCCCAGATTGTAGCTCTGACCCTCCCAGCGGATCTGGGAGCCCGCCAGGGTGACAGTGGTGATGGTCTTGCCGTCGGCATCCAGCCAGGTGATGCGGTAGGTCCAGGCATCCTCTTTGGCCTCAGCGGCCTGGAGGGGGATCTGGCAGACCACATCGGTGAGCCGGTTCACAGTCTTGGTATCGGTCAGCGTGATGGCCATGCCGCCATCTGCCTTCTCCAGCTTGATCTGGGCAGGCTTCTCAATGGAAATGCGGGTGACATGGGTGCAGGCTGCCAGTGCTCCGAACAGCGCAAGCACCAACATCAGCGCAAGAATCTTTTTCATATCTTAATCGCCCCTTTTTTATCAATTGGAAACAACTGCATGATACCGCCGTTACCAGGTTTTGTCAAGGGTACGGGGGTATTTTTTCCGGTTCTCACAAAGAATTCACAATTCTGAGGCCTTTTTTCTACCCCGATGGCACCGATCTTTTCCCTTTCTTTTATGCGCTCTGCAGAAAATCTCAGAAATATTTAGAATAGGGCTTGTAAATTCCCACAATCTGGCGTATAATTTGTGCTATACTTTGCACAACAAGAAAGGTTGATTCACTATGGAACTCATCAGCGTCCGTGAGCTTTTCAAGAACACCGAAGCTTACGCCGGCAAGACCGTCACCATCGGCGGCTGGGTCCGCAACCGCCGTCCCAGCAAGCAGTTTGGCTTCATCGTCCTGAACGACGGCACCTACTTCTCCCCCGTCCAGGTCGTTTATAACGATTCCATCTCCAATTTCCAGGAGATCAGCAAGATCAACATCGGTGCCGCCCTGATCGTCACCGGCGAGCTGGTTCTGACTCCCGACTCCAAGCAGCCCTTCGAGATCCAGGCCGCCACCATTGAGGTCGAGGGTCCCTCCACCGGCGACTTCCCCCTGCAGCCCAAGCGTCACACCATGGAGTTCCTGCGGACCATCCCCCATCTGCGTCCCCGGACCAACACCTTCCAGGCCGTGTTCCGTGTCCGCTCCCTGGCCGCCTACGCCATCCACAAGTTCTTCCAGGAGCGTGACTTCGTCTACGTCCACACCCCCCTGATCACCGGCTCCGACTGCGAGGGTGCCGGCGAGATGTTCCAGGTCACCACCATGGACCTGAAGAACGTCCCCCTGACCGAGGACGGCAAGGTGGATTTCTCCCAGGACTTCTTCGGCAAGCCCACCAACCTGACCGTCTCCGGCCAGCTCAACGGTGAGACCTTCGCCATGGCTTTCAAGAACATCTACACCTTCGGCCCCACCTTCCGCGCCGAGAACTCCAACACCACCCGCCATGCCGCCGAGTTCTGGATGATCGAACCCGAGATCGTCTTCGCCGACCTGCAGGACCTGATGCGCCTGGAGGAGGACATGATCAAGTACATCATCTCCTACGTTCTGGAGCACGCTCCCGAGGAGATGGCCTTCTTCAATCAGTTTATGGATAAGGGCCTGCTGGACCGCCTGAACAACATCCTTGCCAACGACTTCGGCCGCATCACCTACACCGAGGCCGTGGAGCTGCTGGAGAAGCACAACGACAAGTTCGACTACCCCGTGTCCTGGGGCTGCGACCTGCAGACCGAGCACGAGCGTTTCCTGACCGAGCAGGTCTTCAAGAAGCCCGTCTTCGTCACCGACTACCCCAAGGATATCAAGGCCTTCTACATGAAGCTCAACCCCGACGGCAAGACCGTCGCCGCTGTCGACTGCCTGGTGCCCGGCGTCGGCGAGATCACCGGCGGCTCCCAGCGTGAGGACAACTACGAGATCCTGGAGAACCGGATCCGCGAGCTGGGCATGAACCCCGCCGACTACGACTTTTACATGGACCTGCGCAAGTACGGCTCCGCCCGTCACGCCGGCTTCGGCCTGGGCTTCGAGCGCATGGTCATGTACATGACCGGCATCGGCAACATCCGCGACGCCATCCCCTTCCCCCGTACTGTTAATAACTGCGAGCTCTAATTCATGCACAAAAGCCGGACGGCAATGCCGTCCGGCTCTTATTATTCGTAGGGAACGGCCTATGTGCCGTTCCCCAATACCGCTTTGAATGGAACGGCACGCAGGCCGTTCCCTACGAATTAAAAATCGGGAATAAACTGAGCATCCGCGGCTTCCCCCTCCTGGATGAAGCCCTCCAGGTCGTTGAGGTACATCCAGCTGAGCACCGCGTCATATTCCTCATCGGTGATCCGCCGGTCGAAGGGGGGCATGTCCTTCGTGGCCTCCATGGGGGTATACTGTCGCATGAGGCTCACGAGAATTTCGCCGGGCCTGAAATGGGCCCCCAGCCAGTCGAGGCACCGCAGGGAATTTTCCACCTGCCCCGGCAAAATCAGATGCCGCACCACCGTGCCCCGCACCAATTTGTCGCCCTCCCACTGGGGCGCGCCGGTCTGGCGGACCATCTCTTTCAACGCCAGCTTGGCCACGGAGAAGTAATTCTCCGCCCCGCTCAGGTCCCTGGCCAGGGCAGGATCGCTGTATTTCAGGTCCGGCAGATAGATATCCACCTTCCCCGCAAGCTGTTTCAGGGTCGCCACCCGCTCGTAGCCGCCGCAGTTGTAAATGACGGGCACGCTCAGCTTTTCCTCCAGGGCGGGCAGGATGGTGGGCAGATACTGGGTGGGGGTCACGAGGTCGATGTTCTCTGCGCCCTGCCCGATGAGATTCTCCATCACGGCCCGTAGCTGCACCGCATCCATGGGCGTGCCCACGGGAGCCTGGGAAATGGCCCGGTTCTGGCAATAGACACATCCCAGGGTGCATCCGCCGAAGAAGATGGCACCGCTCTTGCCGTTGGGCGAGAGCACCGGCTCCTCCCACCGGTGGAGCATGGTCTTGGCCACCAACGCGACATCCGGCGCGCTACACCAGCCCTGCTCCCCTGCCGTCCGGTCCACGCCGCACCGCCGGGGGCAGAGCGCACAATTCCGATAATCCATAAGTTCCTCCCATTGTCGTTTTCCCGTATTTTATCACGCCCACAGCCATTGCGCAACGGGCGATTTTGTGGTATGATAAATTTTAAGAACCCAAAGGAGGCAATTGTAT
>JBGVNV010000107.1:0-16954 GCA_045125955.1 Faecousia sp. | reverse complement strand
CAGGCCAGCCTTGAAGGCCTCGACTTCCTGGCCCATGCGCTCAGCCTGCTTGGCGATCTGGACGTCCACTTCTTCCTCGGTGGGCTCCAGAGCCTCGGCCTTGCGGATGGCTTCCAGGGTCAGCTCGATCTTCACGCGCTGCTCGGCTTCACCCTTATACTGCTCAGCCAGGGACTCACGGGTCTGGCCGGTGTACTTCAGGTAGTCTTCCATGCGCAGGCCCTGGTACATCATGCGGTACTCCATGTCACGCAGGATGTAGTTGGTCTGCTCAGCGATCATGGCCTCGGGGATGTCCATCTGAGCATTGGCGACAGCGGCCTCGATCAGGGCATTCTCGATGGTCACGTTGTAGTTGGTCTCAGCGCGCTCGTTCAGCTGCTTCTCCACGTTGGCCTTGTAGTCAGCGAAGGAGTCGAAGCCGTTGTCCTGAGCGAAATCGTCATCCAGCTCGGGCAGCTCGGTCATGGTGATGCTGTTGACCTTCACGTGGAAGACAGCAGCCTTGCCGGCCAGCTCCTCGGAGTGGTACTGCTCGGGGAAGGTGACCTCCAGGTCCTTCTCCTCGCCGATGGCCATGCCGACCATCTGCTCTTCGAAGCCGGGGATGAACTGGCCGGAGCCCAGGGTCAGGTCGAAGTTCTCAGCAGCGCCACCCTCGAAGGCGATGCCGTCGACGGTGCCCAGGAAGTTGATGTTGGCGATGTCGCCCATGGCGGCAGCGCGGTCCTCAACGTTCTCCACGGAGGCGATGTTCTCAGCGATCTGGTTCAGCTCGGCCTCGACCTGAGCGTCGGTGACCTCAGCGGCAGCCTTGGCGACCTCGATGCCCTTGTACTCGCCCAGGGTGACGTCGGGGTAGACCTCGGTGGACAGGGTCAGGGTGGTGGTGCCATCCTCAGCAATGTCCATGTTCTCCAGGGAGGGACGGCCGACAGCCTTGAACTCGGTGTTGCCGCCGATGGCGAAGTCATAGACCTCGGGGAAGATCTCCTCGATGGCGTCCTCGAAGAAGACGAACTCGCCGTACATCTTCTCGATGAACTTGCGGGGAGCCTTGCCGGGACGGAAGCCGGGGACGCGGATGTTCTTGCGCTGCTTCTTGTAAGCGACCTCAGCGCCCTTGTTCATCAGTTCGCTCTCGATCTCAACCACGATGGTGGCCTTGTTGTTGGTCTTTTCAGTGCTCTTGATAATCATTTTAATGATTCCTCCTGAATGTTTACGGCGCATTGCGCCCATATTTTTAATTACAGCCGTACTATTCTATCAAAGAAGTCGCTGTTTGTAAACTGTTTTTTTCTAAAAAACATGACATTTTTGTAAAAATGCAGAATCATAATGCAGAATGCTGAATTGATGCCATAAAACAAAATGCCGAATACAGATAATCATTCTGCATTCAGCATTCTGCATTTTGCATTTTCGCGTCAGTCCATGACCTTGATGGGCTTAAACCCGGTATAATCCGCAGCAACGAGCTTATACTCCACCCCGCCCCAGAGGCCCTCGATGGCCAGCTTGTGGGAATCGGAGTGCAGGTGGCCGTAGTAGCACTTGCGGACACCGTACTGTTCCAGCATGTCGATGATCTCCCGGCATTCGTAGCCCCGGTATCTGGGGGGATAGTGGAGGAAAACGAGCTTTTCCCTCTCCCCTGCCGCCTTCAGGCTGGCCTCCAGGCGGCACATCTCCCGACGGAAGACCTTGGTGTCGTGCTCGCCGGACTTCTCTTCCTCGAAGAACCAGCCTCTCGTGCCGCAGATGGCCCAGTCGCCGTAGTCGTAGCAGTTGTTATTCAGGATAAGCTGATTCTCGAAGCCATGCTGCTGGCAGAATTTATAAAATTTCGCAGCGGTGGACCACCAGTAGTCGTGGTTGCCCTTGAGGATGATCTTCCGTCCGGGGATCTCATTGATCCAGGCGAAGTCCTCCCGGGCGTTTTCCAGACCCAGGGCCCAGCTCAGGTCGCCGCAGAGCACCAGGGTGTCATCTTCTGTCAAAACAGACAGCCCCTCCCGGAGCTTGTCCATGTAACCCACCCATGCTCCGCCGAAGACGTCCATGGGCTTCTTCGCGCTGAGGGAAAGGTGCAGGTCACCAATTGTGTATAAAGCCATTTGTCCTCCTTATCCGGCCGAGCCGATCTGGCACCATTCCTTCAGCTCCTGGTCGGAAATGGCCAGGGCGTGGATGACAGTGTCGGCACAGTCGCGGGGGTCGTAATCCGTCAGCATCAACGCCGCCCGCCGGGGGCCGGGATGGCTGCGGTAGTCCATGAGCCCCGTATAGACCAGTGCGCTGTAGGGGCAAAGGATATAGCCGTTGGTATTGTAAAGGTTGGGGATGGCCATGCGGACCCGGTTGTCGCCCACCACGGCGGCAGAAAAGCCCTCCTGGAAATGGCGGTGCTCCTCCGCGCTCAGATAGTAGGTGCCGCCAAGCTCCTGCAACGCCAGAAACTCCTCCACATCATCCCACTCCAGCCGCTCCTTGATGAGCAGCTCCAGCCCCGCCGGAACGGCGGTGTCGCATTTGGGGGTGATGGTCTCCCGGACCTTGGAATTCAGCTTCATCTGTCCCCGGTTCAGAAGCTCCCAGAACGCGCCGTTTTCATTGCAGCAGCAGATGACCTGCCCGATGGGCAGACCCATCCGACGGGCCAGATGGAGGGCGTAGGGACCCTCAAAATCCCCGGTGAGGACGGCAGTGTCCAGACACTCCCCCTGGGCAATGATGCCCTGGCGGCGCAGCTCCGCCCAGATGGCAAAGGTCAGCGCGATCCGGCATGCAATGCGCATCCAGGCTCCGGGGGCCTCGATGCCAAACTCCGCAGACACCCGCTGGGCCAGCCGTCGGCACAGCTCCGCAAAGCTGCCATCGGCGTTGCGCCAGAGCTCCCCGATGACGATCCGGTGGCTGATCCGGGCCAGGCCGAAAAATTTCCGTCCCAGGGCGAACTCCACGTCCATCCTGCCCAGCTTTCCCTTGAAAAAGCAATTCAGGATCCGGGCCACGATCTCCCCGGCGGGCTCTTTCAGAAGGGCCTCCAGCTCCTCATGGCTGTACACCGGCAGGCTGGTGGGCATATAGAAGCCCCCGTCCGGGGCCCGCTCCTCCTTCAACGCCCGCTGGGCGGTGTAGGTGGCGACTTTACTTCTTGTGGTTGCGTACAGCACGATCCATCACTCCCATCGTGTTGTTCCAGTAAATGTTTCGGATGGTCTTCTCATCCAGGCCCCGTGCATGGAGCCGCTGGGCCAGGGCATTGTAGCTCTGGACACCCTCGAAGCCCTCAGGCAGGGCATCGCAGCCGTCCAGATCGCCGCCGAGAGAGATGTGCTCTCCGGTGGAGTCCAGCTCCAGCATCCGGAAAATGTGGTCGCAGACCGCATCCAGATCTGCCTTGCCCTCGGAAACGAAGGACACGAACAGATTGATGCCGGCGGTGCCGCCGGTCTCCACAATGGCCCGGTACATATCCTCCGTCAGGTTCCGCTTGTGGCCGCAGATGGACCGCAGATTGGAATGGGAGGCAATGACGGGAGCCTCGGTGATCTTCATGATATCCCAGAAGGCCTCGTCGGAAATGTGGCTCACATCCACCAGGATGCCCAGCCGCTGGCACTCCCGCACATACTCCCGTCCCGTATCGGTGAGACCGCCGCCGGTGGCGATGGAGCCGGTGAGAATGTTCTGCTCGTTCCAGCTCAGGGTGGAGATCCGGAAGCCCCGTTCATAGAGCTCCTCCAGTCGTCCCACATCGAAATTGATACCGGCAGGACCCTCCAGGGTCAGCACGGCGGACATCTTCCCCGCCGCCAGATTCTCTTCAATCTCAGCGGTGGAACCGGCCTTTGCGATGAGGTCGCTGTTCAGCGCGATCTCCTTCTCCAGATTGGAGAGCATATTGTCAAAGACCTCGGTGACGGGCTTCTGGTACCATTTTTCAAAATCCGGGGTGGTGAACATGGCAAAGCACTGGCAGTAGCCGCCCAGCTCCCCCGCCCGGACCAGGTCCACATGGCGGTGGTTGCTCCGCAGAGCGGTATAGACCTCCGCCCGCTCGCTCAGAGCCAGGGCGGTGTCGCAGTGCAGGTCAAAAACAGGCAGTTTCATTGAAACGCATCCTCCAAATGGTTGATCTCCGGCCTGACCGTATCCATGCCCTGGGGGGCATAAATTTCGATCACATCGAACCGGGGCTGCAGGGCAGTTTCGTTCTGGCTCAGGTAGATGGAAGCGGTCATGCGGATGCGGTCCTGCTTGCGCCGGTCCACATACTCCATGGCACCGGCAAAGCGGTCGCTTTTGCGCAGCTTCACCTCCACGAAGGCCAGATATTTCTTATTTTTCACGATCAGATCGATCTCACCAAACCGGCAGCGGTAGCCGCAGGCCACGATCTCATATCGCTTTTTGCGCAGATATTCCGCCGCCAGGGCCTCGCCCCAGCCGCCGAGGAGATTACTTCTCCCCATAAAATTTCTTCAGGAAGCTTCTGCGGTGGGCGTCACACATTCCGTGTTCGGTCAGGGCAGCATAATGGGCCTTGGTGCCGTAGCCCTTGTGGATCTCAAAACCGTACTGGGGATACTTTTCCGCCAGCTCCTCCATGTAGATGTCACGGGTGACCTTCGCCAGCACGGAGGCGGCGGCGATGTTGGCACTGCGGCCGTCGCCCTTGATGACGGTCTGGCAGGGAATACCGAAATCCGTCTCCCGGTTGCCGTCGATGAGGGCGAAGTCGGCCTTACCCTCCAGCTGAGCGATGGCCCGCTTCATGGCGAGGAAGGTGGCCTGGAGAATGTTGATCTCGTCGATCTCGGCTTCACTTGCAAAGGCGATGCCGTAGGCGATGGCCTTCTCCTTGATCACGGGGAACAGCTCCCGACGCTTCTTGTCGGTGAGCTTCTTGCTGTCGTTCAGGCCGGGGATGATCTCGCCCTGGGGCAAAATCACGGCGGCGGCGCACACAGGGCCCGCCAGGGGGCCTCGTCCGGCCTCATCCACGCCGCAGATCACGCCCACATTCAGGCCGTTTTCAATCTCCCACATATCGATCTTATCCATTTTCAACCTCCACAACCGGCGGCATCTCCAGGGTAAACTTTCCCAGCTTGCCGCTGCGGTACTCGTCCAGCAGGACCTTGGCCATGCGCTCGGTGTTGACCTCGGCCCGGGCCATCAGAAAGCCGCGCTTGCGGCCTGCGGCCTCCAGCAGCTCATAGCCGGTGGCGTCTTCGGGCATCTCAATGCCGTAGCGGGCCTTGACAGCCTCGGGATAATGGGTCCACAGCAGCTTCATCAGGAACACGGCCAGCTCCTCGATGTCCAGGATATCCTCCTTGACCGCGCCGGTGTAGGCCAGCTTCATGCCAACCTCCGGGTCCTCAAACTTGGGCCACAGAATGCCGGGGGTGTCCAGCAGCAGAAGGCCCTGGTCCACGGTGACCCACTGCTTGCCCCGGGTGACACCGGGACGGTTCTCCGCCTTGGCACCCTTACGGCCGGAGATCTGGTTGATGAGGGTGGACTTGCACACATTGGGAATGCCCACCACCATGACCTTCACGGGCTTGTGCATGCCCTTTGCGGCGTTGCGGGCGATCTTCTCCGCCAGCACGGTCCGCACGGCGGGGGTAAAGTCGCCGATACCCCTGCGGCTCTTGCAGTCGGTGATGACCACCGCATAGCCCAGGCCCTTGAAGTAGGCGGCCCACTCCTTGGTGGCCTTGGGGTCCGCCAGATCCATCCGGTTGAGGATGATGATCCGGGGCTTGGAGCCGAAAATGCTGTCGATATCCGGGTTCCGGCTGGACATGGGGATGCGGGCGTCCACGATCTCGCAGACCGCGTCCACCAGCTTGAGGTCCGCCTCCATCTGCCGCCGGGTCTTGGTCATGTGACCCGGATACCATTGAATATTCATCTTATCTTCCATTTAGTTCAGTCCTCCGATCCTGCCCAGATCCCGCTCCACGGTGTACTCTCCGGTGCCGGTTCCGGGCATCAGCAGGAACACGGCCCGGCCCAGGATCTCCCGCTCGTCCACCAGGCCGATCTCCGGCGCACGGCTGTCCCGGGAGTCCCCCCGGTTGTCACCCATTAGGAACAGGCAGCCCTCCTCCACCACCAGCGGGAACTCCATGCCCTCGGACAGGTGGGTGGGGGTGTACGTATATTCCTCCTCCAGGGCCACGCCGTCCACATAGACGATGCCCGCCCGGAAGTCGATATCCACAGTCTGGCCCTCGGTGGCGACGACCCGCTTGACGATGGGCTCGCCGTCCTTGAACCGCTCCATGGAGGCGACCACGATGTCGCCCTGCTCCAGCTCGCCGCAAAGGGGCCGGTTGATCAGCAACAGATAGTCCCCGTCCACCAGCGTGGAAAACATACTGGAGCCGGACACGATGACCACCCGCATACAAAAGGTAAACAACACCAGGATCAACGCCAGGATATACACCACATCATGCAGGTATTCCAGAATGGAGCCGCTCCCTTCGGTTTTTTCCGTATTTTGATTCTTCTTAAAGAAAGCCAAAATGGATCCTCCTTTTCCTTGGTTTCCGCCGGAAAGGATCCGGCGGATAAAAACCCATCATCATTATACAGGAATTGGGGCAATAAAAAAAGAGGGCAAGCCCTCTTTTTTTATGGAATTTCAAATCAGATCTTTTCCTTGATCTTAGCAGCCTTGCCGAAACGCTCACGCAGGTAGTACAGCTTAGCGCGGCGGACCTTGCCCTTGCGGACGGTCTCGATATCAGCAACGCGGGGAGAGTGCACGGGGAAGACCTTCTCGCAGCCGACGCCGTAGGAAACACGACGAACGGTGATGGTCTCGCCGATGCCGCCGCCCTTGCGAGCGATGATGACACCCTCAAAAACCTGGATTCTCTCACGAGAACCTTCCTTGATGCGAACGTGAACGCGAACAGTGTCGCCAACACGCATTTCGGGCAGCTCAGCCTTCATATACTGGCTGCTCAGAGCCTTAACCAGATCCATATCTATGTCCTCCTTAGTATTGGGCGTTCATGCAGTGTATTGACCCGGTGATATGGTTGCCGGACACCGCAGAGGACTCACCGTTGTTTTTCAGACTCGGTTATAGTATCACAGACTCTTCCAAAATGCAAGCATTATTTTCAAAATTTTTCAGCTTTTTTCAGGCGTTTTCCCTGGCCCAGGCGACGATCCGCTCCCGGTTCTCGTCGATCCTGCAGCCCTTGACCTCCAGCGCGGTTGCGATTTCTGCACCGGGGCAGAGCTTTGCAATGTCAGACAGGCTCGTGCCGTAGCCGCTGCCCTCATGGGTGCAGAAGGGCACGATGGTCTTGCCGCTCAGGTCGTAGTGCTCCAGGAAGGTATACAGGGGCATGGGCATGGTGCCGCACCAGATGGGCCAGCCCACGAAGATCACGTTGGCCTCCAGCACTTCATCGCAGTAGCCCTCGATCTCAGGCCGGGCACCGGCCTTCCACTCGGCAACCGCCTCGCCCACGCAGGCCCGGTAGCTCTCGGCGTAGGGCACAGCCCGCTCCACCCGGAAGCTGCCGCAGTCCAGGGTCTCGGCGATGATGCCCGCCACCCGCTCGGTGTTGCCGATCTCCAGGTTCTTCAGGCCGCCGTCATAGTGATTCTCACCCCGGCGGGAATAGCAAACAACAAAGGATTTTTTCATGATATCCGCTCCTTTTTTCTTTTCAGGATACCATTTTCCGCTCTTTTTGTCAACTCACACCACGGGGATCAGCAGCAGCCGGTTCTCCTCCGGCTCACTTTCCAGCTTGTTGAGCCTTTGGATGGCACTGACCGTGGAGCCGCAGTATTTGGCAATGTCCCACAGCGTCTCGTCGGGCTTCCGGGCCCGGATGATGACGCTGGGCCGCTCCGGGTCCGGCTGCCGCCGCTCCCCTGCCCGGATTCCGGACAGCATGGGGATGGGCTTTGTGCAGACACTGCCGAGCTTCAGCTCCACATCCTGCTCCACCGCCCAGCCGCCGCCCTCCCGGCGCAGACCCGCCCCGCCCCGGAGCCAGGTGCAGGGGATGGTGTCGCAGGCGGTTTCCATCCGCTCCGTCCGGGCGGCGCGCAGATCCCGGCTGTGGAGATTCCCCTCCGGGTCGGCAGAGAGGGTCTGGAAGGTCCCGCCGCAGCGGACCTCCACCCCACCGGGCTCCTGCATGACCATGGGCAGGTCCGGGAAGAAAATGGCATCGATGGGGACCTCGTCCCCCGCCAGCCGCTCCTCCATCTGGATCTGCCGCACCTGCTCGTCCAGCCAGGCCGGGAGCTTCACCTCCTGCTCCACCAGCTCCAGCTCCCGGTCGGGGCTGTAGGCATCGGCGGCGCACCGGATCACCGTGGGGGCGTTGATGATGTACTGGCTGACGAGGCCGCACCGGACCCGGATGCCCCCCTCGGCGCAGTCCGTCTCCAGGGAGGTCACGCCGAGCAGATTCGACACCTCGGCCCCCTCCCCGTACTCCCCTTCCAGGTCCAGGTACTGGGCAAAGGGCACCTCCAGATCCAGGGAGAAGAGCTTCTCCCCCTCGTCCTGGCATAATAGATGCAGCTCCCCCACCCCACGGAACACCGCCCGGGAGTTCAGCACCTTCTGCTCCGTCACCCTGGGGCAAAGACGGCTGTAGAGGATGCGGCTGGGCTGGGCCGCACCCTGGGGAAGCGAAAGCTGTTCGTCCGCCAGAAAGGTCTTCTCCCCGGTCTCCCGGGTCAGGACCATGGGATACACCCGCTCCAAAATCTGCACATCCTCCGGCATGGTGCCGGGGCTATAGAGCTCCGCCTCTTTTGGGACCATGGTCTGGACCATGAGCCCCACCTGACACCTCAGCATCAGCTTCCGGGCGGAGATGCTCCGGGCATCCGCAGAGCAGAGGACCGACTCCGCCCGGATGATCCCGTCGGCCCCGCTGTGGCTGTGGTCCAGCCGGATCCGGAAGGGCAGCCAGCTCTCCACCCGCCGGGGGCCGGAGCCGTCCTCCGGATGGTAGAGCACCCAGACCATCACCCCGCCCTCGATGGTGATGTGGTCGTCCCGCCACTGCTTTCCCCGGAGCACCGGCTGGCCCCAGGCGGCGATGACCCGGCCCACATCCGGCATACTCTCCGGCAGACGAAGCTCCTGGCTCTCCTCCCGCATCACCGGGGCGTAGAGCTTCTGCTGCCAGAACCGCTCCGTTTTCTTTTCAAATGGCAATTCCATTTTTGACTCCTCCTTGTTCAGAATACTAGATTGTATTCCGCGGGGAGCCAAATATGCCACCTACCTGCGCAAAAGGCACACCCCGCCACTGATCGCGGCAGAGCCCACGACCAGCGCGAGAAACTGCGAACCGATCAGCAGCCCCACAAGCAGCCCCGCCCCGAAGCCAATGAGCCCCGTGGCACTGATCTGATTTTTCCGACACATAAAAACCACCCCGCACATTCTATGCGGGGTGGAATCAAAAGTTGTTATTCGCCGTCCATCAGTTCCTTGCAGGCCGCCAGGACTTTGGAAATGATGGGCACGCAGTTCTTCGCGCCGGAACCGGCGTCCTCCACCACGACCATGAAGGCCAGGGGGTAGTCTTCGTCAGCACAGAAGCCCGCGAAGACGGCATTGGGCTCCTTGTTACCGCCCACCTCGGCGGTGCCGGACTTAGCGCAGACCGTCAGACCGGGGAAATTGTCGTCGCCGTACTGCTTGACCACATTGTTGCGCATGAGTTCCCCAAGGGCTTCGGCAATATCCTTGTCCAGAAGCCGCCCGGTGGTGTGCTTCGACGCTTTATAGCCGCCAAAGGCCCCGGAACCGGCGGATGCCACGATGTAAGGCTCCGCCGCCTCTCCCCCGCCCGCGATAACGCCCATCAGGGTCATAAACCGGCAGGGATTGACGGTATCCAGATGCTGTCCGATGGCGGACCAGGCGATCTGCTGGGCCGATGCATCCTCGATGCTGAAGGAGCCCTTCGCCGTGGTGATGCCGTCAAAGCTCAGGCTCTCGGTAATCTGAAGCTTTTCCACATACTGCTTCAAGGTATCCGCACCCAGGACCTCGGAAAGCTGGGCGAAATAGCAGTTGCAGGATTTCTGCAACGCCTTTTTCAGATCGATGGTCCCGTGCTCGCCGGTGCACTTGATCTTGCCGCCGGACATCTCATAAACGCCGTCACAGCGAAACTCGATATCCTCCGCGTTTTTCAGAGTATCCAGAGCCGCCGCCGTGGTCACCAGCTTGAACACCGAGCCGGGAACATAGGCCGTCTGGGTGAAGCGGTTGAGGTAGATGCCCTCGTATTTGCTGCTATTTTCATCGATATCCGGCACATTATCCGGGTCGTAATTGGGCGCGGAAACGGCGCAGAGGATCTCACCGGTCTTGTAATTGTAGACCGCCACCACGCCCTTTTTCTTGCCCATGGCCTCCAGTGCCGCCTTTTGGACCTGAGCGGAGATGGTCAGCTCCGCCTCGCCGCCGGTGCCCCCATAGCTGTACAGGCCACCCAGCAGACCAAAGCCCGCCATATCGGAGGCGTAAGCCGTCACCGCCGGAGCACTGATGTAGCCGTAGCGGTCGCCCAGCCAGTGGATGGTGGATTTACGGACAGCGGAATCCTCCGCATAGGTCCGCGTCCCCGTGGAGTCCAGCAAAAGCTCGCCGGAGCGGTCCGTGATGACGCCGCAGCCGATGTTCACGCCGTTGTAGACGTGGGGATTGCCCTGGAACACCGCCCAGTCATCGGCCTGAATCATAAACTGCGCCAGGAACACGCACAGTCCGCCCAGCAGGATCACCGCCAGCAGCAGTGCAATGGTGCTTCTCGATGCCACTCGGTTCATTCCGTCACCTCCCGGATCTTCTTCACGGCCCGGATAGCAAAGCTGGCATCCTGCCGGGTGTCCGCCGCCTTCACAAAGGCCATCATGCCCCAGGCGGAGATCATCGCGCTGCCGCCGTTTGACACAAAGGGGAAGGTCACGCCGGTAAAGGGCAGAAGGTCCACGGTGCCCAGCACATTGAGGATGGTCTGGGCCAGCAGGATGCTCACCGCCGTACAGGCTCCGATGGTGTAGAAGCTGCTGCGGCCCATGACCGCAGAGCGCAGGCAGAACACCGCCAGCACCAGAATGGCCGTCACCATCAGCATGGCGGCGATGAGGCCCCATTCCTCGGTGACTGTGGCGAAGACCACATCCGTATCACTGGCGAAGAGCTTCTTCATCCAGCCGTTGCCCGCGCCCAGGCCCAGAAAACCGCCGGAGGCCATGCACATGAGGCTCCGGGTCTGCTGATAGCCCCGGCCCAGAGGGTCCTCCCAGATATGGCCCCAGGCGGAGAACCGCCGCAGGGCATGGGGCGCGATTTTCAGTGCAATCACACCGGCAAAGCCCAGGCTCGTGATGGCAAGGGCAATGGTGCCGATGCTGCCGGAGCGCATATAGGCGATGGCAAGAAACGCCACGAAGAAGATCAGCGCGGTGCCAAAATCGTTCATCAGGGCCAAAAGTCCACAGAGAATGACGGAATAGGCAATGAAGCCGATGAGATTTCGCTTTTTCATGATCCGGTCCATGGTACTGGCTCCGACGAAGACAAAGCAGAGCTTGCTGAGCTCCGAGGGCTGGATGGAAAATCCGCCGATGACCAGCCAGTTTTTCGCGCCGTAGATCTCCTTGCCGAAGAGCAGCGTGATGACCAGAAAGCCGATGCCCGCGAGAGTCGCGCAGTAGCGCACCGCCTTGGCCCGGTCCAGATCCCGCAAGGACCAGCCCACGAAGAAGAACAGCGCAAGTCCCAGTCCCAGGGCGATGAGCTGCTTCACCGCCTCCCCCGGCACCGTGGCGGCGATGACGTTCATGCCCATGGTGCACAGGAAAAAGGCGATGGTCTCCACCTCAAAGGCGGACCTGTGGATACAGGCGTAGAACAAAAACACCAGCCACTGGGCGGCGCAGATGCCGCCGAAGCCCAGCAGAATCTCCCCCGCGTGGTCGGGATTTCCGTTGAGCAGAAAGGCCAGACAGCAAAGGCCCTGCAAAAGGGTCAGCAGCAATACATTGGTCAGGGAATAGAGCCCCGTGGAGGCCTTGGTCCGGGAGCGGATGATGTGCTGCTCCAGCTCCGCCGAGATGGGCTCCAAATGCATGGTCAGACCGCCCAGGTCGATCTCGTCCTCCGGCTCGATGGCGCAGATGGTCACGGGCCTGCCGTTGACCTTGACGCCGTTTTTCGACTCCGCATCGGAGATGGTCCAGCTTCCGTCATCGTAGCGGGTCAAAACCGCGTGATTCCGGGAAATGGTGCCCAGAGGAAGCACCAGATCGCTCTTGGGATGGCTGCCGATGATGTTCTCCCAGTGGATCACGGGCTTGCCGGTGCCGTCCGCAAACCGCAGGACCGCCCAGATCTCCGGCTCCTTTTTGAAAGAGAGCAGCGGCTTTCCCGCCCGCCACAGGAGCAGCACCATCAGCATCGGGGCGATGATGCGCAGCAGCGCGATATATACGTTGGAAAAATCAATGGGAAGACCCTGGAGAAGCTCCAGAATTTGGTCCATATCC
Organism: Faecousia sp.; assembly: GCA_045125955.1. Lineage (GTDB taxonomy): Bacteria > Bacillota > Clostridia > Oscillospirales > Oscillospiraceae > Faecousia. The sequence goes on along the minus strand of JBGVNV010000107.1, from coordinate 4,372 downwards.
CCACCTCCTTGGTTACTTGTTGTCTGCTACCGGAAGCCGGTACAGCCCGATGGCATTTTCCGCCGTCACCCGCTCCACCTCTTCCGAAGAAACGCCCTTAAGCCGGGCAATTTCGTCAATGACCCTGGGCAGGATCAGCGAGGAATTGCGGCATCGGCGGACCAGCTTCGGCGGCAGAACATCCTTGCAGGCGGGCAAAACATAGGGGCTGTCCGTCTCCACCAGGATACGCTCCAGGGGGATCCGCGGCACCGCCGCTTTCAATTCGGCATTTCGCGCGGGATTCAGCAGAACGCCGCCGATGCCGATGTGCAGGCCCAGCTTCAGGTATTCGGAAATATACTCCCAGCCCTCGCCGCAGCAGTGGACCACACCGCCGTATTTGGGCCTGAAGAGCTTCAAAATCCGGATGGCATCGGCATCCGCCTTGCGGATGTGCAAAACCAGCGGCAGCTTCCGCTTTCGCGCCAGCCGGAGCTGGTAGAGAAACCACATGTACTGCTGGAAGCGGTGCTGTTCCTCCCGGGCTTCGTGGTAGTCCAGGCCTGTCTCGCCGATGGCCACCACACCGGGACGCGCGCTGTATCCGATCAGCCGCCGACGGTCGCGCCACTTTTCCAGAAAGCACCGGGTGGGATGACAGCCCACCGCCGGAAAAATTCGGTCAGGATACTTCGCAGTCAGCTCGAAGATCTTCTCGTGGAAGTCCAGCCCGATCCCCGGCTCCACGCTCATGGCAATGCCCCGCTCCTGCATCTGGGCAAGCAGGTCCTCCAGCGTGCCCTCTTTCAGTTCCCAGTTGTCCTCCCAGCTCAAATAGCGAAAATTCCCCGCAAAGCTGGTGTGGGCATAGTGGGCATGGCTTTCAACGATCATCTTTCTCACCTCGTATCTTCACAATACTCCCCTCTTTCCAGGAAGTCAAATGAAGAATTCTTAAATTTTACTCCGCAACAGGGCGATCTCCGCCTGGTAGCCGGGAAGCTCGTTGGGAGTCTCCAGAATCATGGGCTTGTCCGCCAGAAGCGGATGGGTCATGAGCTTTTCAAAGAAGTCAAGGCCCAGACTGCCCTGACCGATGCACTCGTGGCGGTCCTTGTGGCTGGCGAAGGGATTTTTGCTGTCGTTGATGTGCAGGGCCTTCAAGCGGTCCAAACCGATGACACGGTCAAACTCCGCCAGAACGCCGTCCAGGTCGTTTACGATATCGTAGCCGCCGTCATAGACATGGCAGGTATCCAGACACACGCCTACCTGATCCGAGCCCACGGCATCGATGATGGCGCGCAGTTCCTCAAACTTGCCGCCCACCTCGCTGCCCTTGCCCGCCATGGTCTCCAGCAGAACGGTGACGGGATATCCCGGCTCCAGAGCGGCTTTCAGAGCATCGGCGATCTGGGCGATGCCCGTGTCCATGCCCTGTCCCACATGGGAGCCGGGGTGGAAATTGTAATACTGTCCGGGCAGGCTGGCCATCCGCTCCAGATCCTCTTTCAGCACTGCGGCGGCAAAGGCCCGGGCCTCGGCATCCTTGGTGCAAAGATTCATGGTATAGGAACCGTGGGCAACCAATGGGCCAAAATTCCACTCCCGCATGGCCGCCATGGCCTTTTCACAGTCGATGGGATCGATGGGCTTGGCCTTGCTGCCCCTGGGATTGCGGGTAAAGAAGGCAAAGGTATCCGCGCCGATCTTTTTCGCGGTCTTCACCATTTCATAATTTCCTTTGGTGGACGATAAATGACATCCGATATAAGGCATACGTATCACTCCTTTTCGGTGAGATTATATCATCATTTCCCCGGAAATGCAAATCCGCCCCTTTGACAAAAAGTACGAAATATGGTACTCTGATATCAAAGGAGCTGATCTTTCTTGCCCAAATCCGACAATCAAAAACTGAAGCTTTTATACATCCGGGATTACTTAGAGCGCAATTCCGACGAACGCCACCCCGTGGGAGCCCAGGAGCTCATCGACATGCTCTTCCGTCACGGCATCACCGCCGAGCGAAAGTCCATCTATTCCGACATCAAGGCCCTGCAGGACTTCGGCATCGACATCCTCAACCGCCGGGGCAAGGACGGCGGCTACTACATCGGCTCGAGAAATTTCGAGCTGCCGGAACTGAAGCTGCTCATCGACGCAGTCCAGTCCAGCCGTTTCCTGACCGAGAAAAAATCCCGGGAGCTCATCAAAAAGCTCTGCCAGCAGTGCAACCGCTACGACGAAAGCCTCATGCACCGAGACGTGGTCATCGACCGCCGGGTCAAGAGCATGAACGAGACCATCTATTACAATGTGGACGCCATCCAGGAGGCCATCTCCAAAGGCGTGCAGATCACCTTCCGCTATTTCGACTGGAACATCGACGGCACCCGCCGCTACCGGGACCGGGATTACATCGCCAGCCCCTACGGCCTTTGCCAGGACAACGAAAACTGCTACCTGCTGGCCCACTCCCCCCGCCATGGCGTGACCCACTACCGGGTGGACCGCATGACGGATATCGCCCTGACAGAAGAAAAGCGTGTCCCCTGCCCGGAGCTCACAGGCCCCAGGCTGGTGGAACACGCCAATCAGTTGTTTCAGATGTATTCCGGCGACCGGGCCAGTGTGAAGCTCCGCTTCCACCGGAGCCTGACCAATGTGATCATCGACCGGTTCGGCCATGACATCATGCTCATCCCCGACGGGGAGGACCACTTCACCTTCCTGGTGGATGTGGCCGTATCCCCCATGTTCCTGAGCTGAGTCATCGGCTTCGGTGACAAGGCGAAAATCGTCTATCCCCAGTCTGTGGCAGATGCATGCTGTGCTCTAGCCCAGACCGCCATCGATCAGCATGACGGCTGACCCTCACTTTTCCGTTGTTTTCTCCCCCAGTGTCAGACTGGCGCAGATCCGGGCATAGGTATCCCCTACATCCGCATTCTCCGGGCTGAGGAGACTGATGCAGTAGTGGTGAGCCCCGTCGTCGGCTACCATGCACCGGCCCAGGAGAACGCCCTCCTCTGTTGTGCTGGACCAGACGGTCTGGTAGAGCTGGATGCCGTCCCGCTCATATTCCATCACCGTCAGTTTTTCCGGGTCCAGTCCCGTCAACGTCTGCAAGGTGGCCCGGATGTCCCCGCCGTCCAGGGTCTGAATGCGAAGCTCGCACTCGCCCCAGGTGTAGCACTCCCCCGCTTCCCCGTCTGCCATGGTCTGGGCCGCGGCCTCCTCCGGCAGCCACACGGACAGTGCCTGTGGCTCCGCCAAAACCGGCTCCACCACCGGATCCGCCACCGTTTCCATCACCGGCTCCTCCCCGCATCCCGCCAGACAGAGCATCAGCACCAGTAAAAAGACAAATTTCTTCATTCCATACCTCCCGAAAGGACTGTGATCCCATGAAATACTTCCTTCTGTACCTTCTCCTAATCAATGCAGCTGCCTTCCTCCTTATGCTTGTGGACAAGATCAAGGCGAAGAAAAACCGCTGGCGCATCCCGGAGCGGACTTTGTTCGGCTCTGCCCTCCTGGGCGGCAGCGTCGGCGCGATCCTGGGCATGTACACCTTCCGGCATAAGACCAAGCACCTGAGCTTCACCCTGGGCATGCCCGCCATTCTGATCGCCCAGGTGGCTCTGGCAATTTGGATCTTTTTGAAAATTGGTGCTTGACAAAACCCATATCATGTGCTAGGATATCACAGTACGAATTGAACAGCGTATGATTCGGAGTGATACCCAAGAGGCCGAAGGGGCTCCCCTGCTAAGGGAGTAGGCGGTCAAAAGCCGCGCGAGGGTTCAAATCCCTCTCACTCCGCCACTCCCCGGTGAAAACCGGGGAGTTTTTTGCGATTCTTCACCCACTGTATATCGCTCAGCATTTCGCAAAGCGGTGGTGTGGTTGAAGAATCAACCCAAAGAACTGCGTGATGTGTGCAAGCCCCTTCCCTTCCGGTCGAGGGCACGTTGCCGCCGGCAGTTCTTTTTTCACCTTAACAGAAGCACACAAAATACAAGAACGGATGGGAATTGCTTCCCATCCGTTTTTATTTCACCAAGCCGTATTTGACTTTGCTGCGGTCAAGCTTTTCCAGCATTGGCTCCGGCAGGAACCGCAGGAACATCGCCGTTCTCATAGCCGGATCCTTTACTGGATGCCAAATCCCTCATTGCCCCGTTCCAGGGCGAACCGCAGCTTCTCCTCCTGGGTTCGGAAGTAAAGCTCCTCACAGCCATCCTCCGGCGAAAATGAGATCACTCTGGTTTCCCAATTCACCCACAGGGAGAACTGTTTTTCCCGATCCTCCATATCATCAATTGCTGCTGGTGGGGATATAGGGGCGGATGGCGTTTGCCACATTGTAGATGGGCATGGTCTG
>JBGVNV010000106.1:0-66735 GCA_045125955.1 Faecousia sp. | reverse complement strand
CAGGGTTATGAGCCCAATGTCAAGAACAACACCATGACCATTTATCTGCCCATCAAGACAGATTTGGAGAGTCCCATCACCGCATCCATTGCCCTGACGGACCCGAATGTGTATCTGCTGTCCTCCCAGCCGAAGGCTGTCACGGTCAATAAGAAGGACGGCATCTATCCCGTGAAGCTGATCCTCTCCCTGCAAAAGGACCGCAGAAACGGCGACTATCCCGCCATCGTCACCCTGAAAAGCGGCGACAAGACCGAAACCATCCCCTACACCATCCGTATCCGGGATGGCCGGGGAAGCCACGAAGCCCTCTCCCCTGTCATCTCCGATGTGACCGGAAATCTGGATGTAGGAACGAATGGCTCTCTAGATTTGACCATCTCCAATCCCACCACCACCCTGTCCATGATGGAAGGAATCCTCACCGTCACGGACTCCAGCGGTGAGGTACTGATGAACGGCTCCGACCGGTTCTCTATTCCGGAGATCCTGGCCGGAGAAGCAATTACCGTGACCGTTCCCATGACGGTTCTGAGCAACGCCGCCATCCGGGTCCATACCCTGAACCTGAAGCTTTCCTATCAGGTCTGCGGAAACGAAGAAAGCTGGGAGGAGTCCTTCACCGTTCCCGTGACCCAAAGGATCCGGCTGGAACATGGAGATGCCCAGGTTCCCCCTGCCATCGCCGGGGAATTGGGAAATCTGACTCTGCCTCTGATGAACATGGGCAAGGGCGAGCTGAACAACGTTCTGGTGAAGCTGGAAACCACCGCCGCCAATCCCCAGAGTGTCCTGGTTGGCACCATCGCCCCCGGCGAAAGCAAGCAGGCCCAGCTCACCTTCACCACCTTTGCAGACCATGTGGGCATCCACAGCGGCACCGTGACTGTTCTCTGCGAGGATGCCTACGGCAATACCTATGAGGAACGAATGGAAGTCACCCTGACCGTGGACGAGCCGCTCCCGGAGATGTCCGAGGAAATTCTGGTGAGGGAAAAATCCAATCCTGTCACCCTCTTCCTGGGCATCCTCTGTGTCCTGCTCATCGCCGGACTGGTCACGCAGCATCTGATTCTCACCGGAAAGATCCATAAACTTGAAGAGGATCGTCTTTGATCTATCTATCGAACGAAAAAGCCCGTTAAACCGGATCTGCACCATATCACAAGAACTGCCATACTCCGCGAACGGAGTATGGCAGTTCTTTTACCAGGTTTGTCTGCAATCGAGGATCATTGCGTTATCGTGCTCCTCAAATTTATGCCAGTTGTCTTTGCTGGTCGCCTTGAAATGCGCCAGCAGTCTGCCGCCGTGGTAATTGCTGATGCGGACCTCATCCACCACCCAGGCATCATCGTAGAGCATGGCCTTCCGCTTTTGCTTGGTGAGCTTGAAGGCGGTGATATCGGTGGACCGAATACCTCCGGAATCGGTCAGGTCCAGGCTGAAGGCATCCAGGCGATCCCGTTCGAAATCATTTCGGCTTTCGTCCAGCTCCAGTTTTCTGAGTACCGTTCCATTGCTCATGATTGACAGATACACATTGTCATCCGTACCGGCCAGGAACTTGTCCGCCGTGTGGATGTCCACCAGCAGCCGGGTGATCTCCTCGTCCACCAGCTCCAGCTCCGGAGCCTTCAGTGCTTCCCTGTTCAGCGGGATGAAGAAGCCGCTAGACTCGATCTTCACATCGTTCAGCTTCAGCTCACCAATGCAGATATTGTCAGCCATGACCCAGATATGATTCACGCGCCAATCTCCTCTGCTGGACGGCTTTTTGATCCGGAAGCCACCCACCTGATCCATATCCGCGATCCGATCAAAGGAAATGTCATAGGTATCCAGATCACCGCTTTCAAAATCATTGTACCAGTTCTTGTCCAGGGAGATGGGGCCCCGGAGGCTCGAACCACCACCATTGGCGACGATCTCAAATTGCACCGATTTGTCTGTGCCGTCGCCGCCGGTCTGCACCCGGACAGAAAGCTTTGACAGACTGTTGATCCGCTTTGCGTTCTCCATTTTTTCCGTGATCCGCTCGGTGACCGCCTCCCGGTCCAGGGGGAGCAGCTCGTAGCAGCTTCCGTTTACATTGCGGATGTGGTGCTCTGCAGTGAACAGCAGCAGTCCGGTGGTCTTATCATACAGACGCATGGTGCATCGCAGATACTTCTCCCGAGCGTCCTGACCTGCCGCATTTCTGAGGAAATACACTCTGCACATGGCGATTTTGTCTGCCTCCAGCGGCTCGGCCAGACGCAGCTCCGCGCTGATGGGCCCTTTGATTTTGCCGCCGGACCATACCGTCTGCTTGTGGACTGCATAGAGCTGACCGTCGCTGTCCTCGGCCACCACCTCATGGAAGATGGTAAAATCGTGATTCCGGAATCGATTTTCCAGCGGAACGATCTCCAACACCAGCTCCGAAAGGGACCAGCGGATGTCCGATGCCTGGAAGGGTGCGCCGGGTCCGATGTGCGTTTCAAACAGACGGTTCAGCTCCCATGCTCCCAGCAGGCACAGCTTGCCCATCTGAAGGCTGTTTTCCATCATGGGACACTCCAGATTGAAGCAGTTCCGGCCTTCCGTTCCCAGCCTTGCCCACTGCTCATTCAGGGACTTCTCCAGACCCTTCACATGGAACAGCGGCTCGCAGTTGAGGAGCTTCCGGACATCCAGGATCAGGTTCGCAAGGGCGGCGACATCGGGGTTTTCATAAAAGGCATTCAGCTCCTCCTCGGTCAGATGACGCTGTAGATAGTCCATGATCGCTTTCATCGCCGGGGAAATGATCAGTGCCTTTGTATGCTCGAACATCTCACCGATGCTGGGGAACCAGCCGTAGGCATAGATATTCACATACTGATGGCCGTACATATCGCCGCAGTAATGCATCAGCCAGCCCATGTAGAAGGCCAGGGCCTTCTCGAATTCGTCCCCATAGGGGTGCATCCTGCGAAGCTCCCCGAACATCATATCCAGCCATTTTCCGGAATTCTGGGGATGGATGCTCATCTGCCCCGTGATCATATCCGGGAAAAAGTCGGGACCAACGGCACCGGCCCGGAAGCAGCCGCCCGATTCCGGGCGGCTGCCTTAGATTTGATCAGTTATAAGCTCTGTACAGGAAGGTCACCACCTGGGCGCGGTTGCAGCCGTTGGTGGGGCCGAAGTGGGTGGCATCGATGCCATTGGTGATGCCGTTCTCCACCGCCCACAGGACGGCCTTATAGAAGAAGTCGGTGCTCTTCACATCCACGAAGGGATTTTGGGTGGAGGTGGGCTCCGGGCTTCCCTGGGCCCGCCACAGGAAGGTGACGACTGCGGCACGGTTACAGGTGTCGAAGGAGCCGAAGGTGGTGGCGGAGGTGCCGTTGGTGATCCCCTTCTCCACGGCCCACAGGACGGGCTTGTAGAAGAAGTCGCTGGACTTCACATCGGTGAAGGGATTCTTCGTGGAGCTGGGCTCAGGGTTGCCTGCGGCCCGGTGGAGGAAGGTGACCACATGGGCCCGGAGGCAGGAGTCATTGGAGCCAAAGAGCAGATTCGACACGCCGTTGGTGATGCCGTTCTCCACGGCCCAGATGACGGGGTCGTTGTAATAGCTGTCCGAGGGAACATCGTAGAAGGGTGCCTCCGGGTTCATCTTGTACACATGGAACTTCGCAGAATCCACATACTCCTTGTCATTGTAGTAAGCCCGGATGCAGTATGCATCGGTGCTGGGTTCCACCAGTGCAGAGCGGGTTCTGACGCTGAGGGTATTGTAGTTGTAGGAAGGACGATCACCGTCATAGCGCAGGATCTCCAGCTTGCTGGGTTCAAAGTTCAGCATCCAGCTGACGAAGCCGCTGCCGTCCTCGGGGGCTTCGGTGCTCTCGGGCTGGGTGGTGAAGGCGGGGTTGGTGATGGGGGTATACTCAAGATCCAGCGCAAGCTCATCGGTGCTGTACACAGGAGAGACGATCGCCTTATTACCGTTGATGGAGCCATACATATCCTCTCTGTTCAGAGCGAAGGAGTATCCGTCCTCATGCTCCATTTCCACGATCGCCATGTAACGCTTTCCTGCCTCAAACACCTTACCGGCAGGCATATTGGTCCAGGAGCCGCCCATCTCGTTGGAGTAATAGGCCCAGACCACCTTATCAATATACGCACCGGCGGCATCGGTGGTTGCGGTGTTGATGGTGGAGGGAGCCTTGCCGATGACGGGGGTGCCGATGCCATCGACATTGACGCTCCGGATGTTGGAGCCTTCGACCTTGATCTGGAAGGTGTGGCTTATTTCGCTCACATTCGAGCCGTTCTCAACGAAGGCCACCAGCGTGATGCGGTAGGTGCCGCCGTCATCAATGTTGTCCTTCAGGTTCCAGCCGAAGGCTTCGTTCTCTTCGTAGGTTCTCTTGTAGAACTCCTCACCGTCCTTGGTCACGGTGATGCTCCGTCCGGCGACCCAGCCTTTAATGGTGAATTCCAGATCCAGCTTGTTGGGGAAGCCATAGAAGTCGATGTCGGTTTCCGCACTGCCGAGCTTCACGGTGCCGAGATCCGTCAAGCCCTTCTGCCGCTCTTCCACCGAGGCGTAGGGATTCATGGACCGGAAGCTCAGGGGGATCTTCACCATTTCCAGCCCAATCGATCCCAGTTGCTTGGGTCCCACTTCAACGGTACCAACGGCATCCAGGTAGCCGGTGGACTTTAATTTCACATCATATTTGCCCGGCTCCACATCCGTGAAGAAGACCATGAACGCCTCATCGCTTTTCTCCGTTACAATACGCTCCTCGGCTACACACTCGTCGGTTCTTGCTTTATACACCTTGGCATACACCACCGTGCCAGCCGGAACAAATCCGCCGACGGCAAGGATCGTGGAGAGCTGACGATCCACATTGTAGGTATAGGTCAGCTCCTTCTTCTTGTTGTCATTGGAGTCGTAGAAGCGGACGATCATCTGGACCTTGTACTTGCCGCCGGGCAGGCCCTCCATGTTAAAGGTAATGGGTGCAGCGCCGGCGTCAGCGTCATCCTTGGTTTTGGAGAAGATCACCTTGCCGTCGCTGTCGAAGACGAGCATGGTCTCCGACTGGATGTATCCGGCGTCGACCCATCCGCTGGTCAGCGGAATTGCATTCATGGAAAATTCGTACGCATCGGTGGTCACCACAACATCCGTGGATTTCTTTCCCTTCGGCATTGCGGGATAGCTGGTCATCCTGCTCAGATCATAGGCATGCCACTCGACCAGCAGACCGCGTCTGGTGCCGGAGGGCGGAACGCCCTTCTGCTTATTCGGATTGACATGCTGATCATCGTCGTTCGTAATGCACCAATACCGGCTCTCGACACCGCTGTTGGTTTTCAGATCGGGGATGTAATTATCCAGCCATGTCCAGTAACTATCGTAGGTATCCCAGATCACTCTATGAGCTGACCAAAGCTGGTTCGCAGGGAACACAAAATCATAGCGGTTGTTCTCCAGCGTCAGGTTGCCCGCTTCGAGATCGATGAAGCAATCTGCACGCATATCGATTTTCTTCGCCTCCAGGGCACCGCCGTCTATGGTAATGCCTCTGTTGTGTTTCGTAGTTTCCAGTATGTCGCACTTGACCACGCCGCTCTTGATCGTCAGCTCGGGAACTTCGAGTCCGGGGCCCCGCGTCGTTACATGCATGGTCAAGGTCAGCGTGCCGGTGCCCTTGATCACCACGGGAATATCGCTGCGGATCTGCTTAAAGGTGTTGTCTCCTTCCAGAACGATCGTCAGCGTATCGAGTCCTTCGACGGAATCGCAGGTGAGCAATCTGCCGTGGCAATTATGGAGGGTCACCACGCCATCGCTGTAATGGATATATTCGTTATAGTCATAGTCATAGGGTTTCTGACTCGTGAAATGGCCATATTCATCATAATAGCCGTCCGGGTAATCATCCATCTGACGTACCTGGACCCAATAAAAATCGGCGGCCTGAACCTCCGGTGCCATGGCCGGGATCAGCGACAGGACCATGACCAGGACGAGCAAAAAGCTTATCAATCGTTTTTTCATTGTTTTTTCCTCCTTGTTTTGATTTTTTGTACTGGCTCACAGATCTGTCATTCTGAGCGGAGCGTCAGCGGAGTCGAAGAATCTTCGCACTTCCGGAACCTCAGCACCATAATCGATGCGCAGATCCTTCGACTCGCTTTGCTCGCTCAGGATGACAACTGGGGAAGCAGGAGCATCCCCCTGTCTGCTGTCAGTTGTAGGCTCTGTACAGGAAGGTCACCACCTGGGCGCGGTTGCAGCCGGCAGTGGGGCCGAAGTGGGTGGCATCCACGCCATTGGTGATGCCGCACTCCACCGCCCACAGGACGGCCTTATAGAAGAAGTCGGTGGGCTTCACATCCACGAAGGGATTGTTCACTGCCTTGGGCTCCGGGCAACCGGCGGCGCGCCAGAGGAAGGTGACGACGGCGGCCCGGTTGCAGTTGTCATAGGAGCCGAAGGTGGTGGCAGAGGTGCCGTTGGTGATTCCCTCCGCCACCGCCCACTGGACGGGGACGAAGAAGAAATCGTTGGGGCGAACATCGGTGAAGGGGTTATTGTAATGGGTCAGCGCAGGCTGTCCCTCCGCACGCCACAGGAAGGTGACCACATGGGCCCGCAGACAGGGGCCGTTGGGATTGAACGTGGTGGCGGTGGCACCGGTGGTGATACCGTTCTCCAGGGCCCAGATGACGGGCTCATAATAGAAGCTGCCCACGGGAACATCGGTGAAGGGAGTGGCATCCACAAACCGGGCATACAGATTGATATTGCCGGTGATGGGAGTGGAGAAATCGAACTTCACGCCGCCGGTGAACTCCGTATACCAGCCCAGGAACTCCTTGCCCTCCTGGGCGGGAGGCTCCGGCTCAACGGCGCACTTGCCCGGCTCCACCACCTGCCAGCCCACGGGATTGTCAATGCCGAAGCAGAGGGCCACCACATAGCCATAGGCACCATAGACTTCCACATCCCCGGTGACGGGTGCGGAGAAATCGTAATATTCCCCCTCTTCGGTAAGCCAGCCCGTGAAAGCCATGCCTTCCACCTCGGGCACCAGCAGATCCTCGGCGCATGCTCCGTGTCTGACTTCCATCTCCTCAAAGAGGTCGCCGCCCAGATAGTAAGTGACGGTATGATATTCCGCATTGGGATCTTCCACCACTTCGATATAGATGATCTCCATGGCATCCATATAGCGGAGCTTGATCCGCCGCTCGCCCAGATTCTCCAGGGGACCCGTGTAGTAGTCCAGATATTCGCCGTCAAAGGAATCGAGGTAGCCCTCGGGGGTCCAGATGCGGACCCACGCGCCGGTCATATCGAAGCTCTCGCCCAGATAATAGGTCAGCTTGTCGGGCAGGCGCATGATCTCCAGGGTGTAATCGGGGCCGTCCTCCACCACATAGAACTCGAATTCTGCGGTGGTGGCGTAGTCCTCTCCTGCCTCGGGGGTGGCCATGATGACCACATACCAGAAGCCCGTCTCGGTGGGGTTACCCTCGATCTCGCCGTGCTGGGTCAGGTACATGCCATCAGGCAAAGAGCTGCGGAACAGGGAGTAATGTACATCGGGGTCGGTGCATTCAAGCTTGAAGTAGTACTCCTGACCGACCACGGCGTTGGGAAGTGATTCGGTGGTGATCACCGGGATCTCAGGCTCCACCAGGTCGTTGGGGACAAAGAAGGAGTCGGAGTAAATGGTGCCGATCTGCTGGATGTGGTCCTCATCGCCGTAGAGGGCGGCCATGCAGTAGAAGGAGCAGCCCCGGTCCTCCTCCCGGATGGTGATGCTGGGGCCGTCGGCGTAATAGCTATCGTTTCGCATCCAGTAATACTGGACATCGCCCTCCAGATAGGCGTTGTAGATGTCAGAGGTGCCGTTGTTGTAGCAGCTCATGAGGGTCTCACCCTTGTCCACCGTCACGGTACAGCCGGGGGTAAAGCCGCTGTCGGCGGTGAAGATGATCTCCGGGCTGGCGGCGGACACAGGCGCGGCCAGCACAGTCATCAACACCATGCAAAGCAATAAACTGATGATTCTTTTCATAATTTTCTCTCCTTTTCGTCAGAAGGAACCGCCGCCGACGCTCCGGGAGGAGCTGCCGGAGGAGGAGCGGGTGTTGGTTTCTTTGGGCTTCGGGGTGCGCCGGACGTCCCGGTACAGGAACACATCGTTCTGGGTTTGCAGATTCATGCTTCCGGCCTTGATGTAGCTTTTGGCCTCGTTCTTTTTGTGGACGGTCTTGAGCTGGCCCTTCAGGCTCTTGGCGGTGATGAGGCCTGCAACGAGGCCGACCATCAGCGCGATCATCAGATTCATGCCGAAATTGAAGGAGAAGCCGTTGAGGTGGCCGTCCAGATAATACTCGCACTTTTCGGCGAAGATATCGAAGGCGTCGGCGTAGTCGCCTTCGCTCAGGTCATTGACAATGACACTGCCGATGGCATTGATGTCGGCGGGATCAATGGCCGCAGCGCAGTAGCCGTTGCTGAGGATCCGGTACTCTCTGGGGTCCATGCAGACAAGCAGCAGAACGCCGTCCAGGTTCTCGCCGTAGCCGATGCCCATGTTGTCGTAGAAATATTCCACGATGGCGTCCGGATCGTTGCCCTCCGCCGAGGGGATCGTGACCACCACGATCTGGGCGTTGTATGTATCGCTGAGCCGGGCCAGCCGGTTTGCAAGGTCCGCCCGCTCCCCTTCCGTCAGGAGTCCTGCATCGTCGTAAACAAAGGCATCCGTTGCCGCAGAAACGGAAACCGCCATGCTCAGAACCAGAACCAGGACGAGCAGCAGGGAAAATAATTTCTTCATGTTCAGCACCTCCTCACAGCAGCCAGAGCAGATAGCTCAGGGCAAACACCGCCGCGGATACCGCACCGGCCACGCCGAAGAGCCACTTGTTGTAAGCACCCTTGTCCACGGGCAGGTCGCCCACGATTTTGCCGGTCTGACCGTTGATGGCGAAGGTGAATTTCTGGCCGTTCCACTGGGTGTTCAGGATCCACACCGGCAGCAGGGCGTATCGGGCTCTGCCGTTGTTCAGCCGGATGGAGGAGGCGGTGGGGGTCACGGTGGCGTAGCCCTGGACCGTGGCGGCGAAGGCCTCCTCGGTACTGCGCCGGATGCGCTCGTTGGCCCTCTGGACACGCTCCTCTGCATCCACATCGTACTTGTCCGCCAGGTAGCCGGAGAGGTAGGCCGTCTGGAAATCCACGGCGGCGGAGAGGTCATAGGGCTCGATGGATTCCATCAGAGTGTCATCCATTTTGGTGGAGCCGTCCACAGGAACGTCCGCAAAGCCGATGGAGCCGCCGCGGGTCACGGAAAAATAGCTGGTCTCCGTGTAATTGTAATCGCTGTCGCTCCAGGTGCGGACCGTGGAGGCCTTGTAGCGCACATGGGCATCGGCATCGGTGTCAAAGAGCCACACGGGGACATACAGGCCCTTGACCTCCCTGATGTGGTTCCGATCCTTGAAGACTCTGGGCAGCAGGAGCTTGCCCTTGTACAGTTCCTGGAGCTTGGCGATTGCCGACTTCTTATCCAGCTTGAAGGGGATGACAAGATCGGGCTTCAGGTCGCCCGCGAACTGGCCGGTCATCACCACGGGATTGCCGCAGTAGGGACATTCTGTCGCACCGGTGGTCCCTTCGGCCACGATCTCGCCGCCGCAGGTCTGGCAGGTGTAGACCCGCAGGCCCTCGGTCTCGCCCTCAAGCCACTCGCCGCCTGCGGCGGTATCCCAGGTCATTTCATCGGCATGCTCTTCCTGGGGCTGGATGGCTTCCATGTCAAATTCCGTGCCGCAGTAGGGGCACTTCATCTTCTGTACGGTGCTGTCGAACTCGATGGCACCGTCACAGCAGGGGCATTTGAATTGCTGTAAAACGGACATCGTGTATCACTCCTTTTCCGGGTTTATCGGATGTCGTCATTGTTGAATTTTTTGCCGCAGTTGGGGCAGAACTTGGGGACCTGGCCCTCCTCCTCGATGGTCCAGCTGCATTCGCTGCACCAGATCTGACGGGGCTCAAAGCGGGTGGTGCCGCACTCATTGCAGAAGCGGCCGGTGTTGGTGGTGCCGCAGAAGCACTTCCAGCCGGACTGCTGGACGGGAACAGGTCTGGGATTGCCGCAGCCGGAGCAGAATTTGCCGGTGTTCTGACTGCCGCAGCTCTGGCAGACCCACTGACCGGAAGCAGCAGGTGCGGCAGGGCGATTGACACCTGCATTGCCCTGCATACAGCGGTTCTTCACCTGGGCCAGAGCCTGGGCGGCCTGGGCGTTGATATGATCCTTATTGGGATTGGCAATGGTCATCAGAGCCAGAGCTGCCTGGAGCTGCATGGCCGTCTCCAGATCGGGAGCGGTACGGATCTGCTCCAGCAGGTTCTGGATGCCGTCGCCACCGGTGGCGGCATTGCCCTCGTAGGGGATGCCCCGCTGGCCGCAGGAGAAGATCCGGCAGACGGTGTCCAGCTCGCTTTTCAGCTCCCGGTATTCGGGGTACTGCATGGGATCAAAGGCCCTGCTGAATTTCAGGCCTCTGCCGTTCAGACTCTGGACGGTCTGCAGCTTCAGGGTATTGCGGTTCAGGCGGAAGCGCATGTCATCGATGTACTCGCAGCCCATGATCATGAGCTTGACATAGAACTCGTAGCTGTACTCATACCGGGGCGGATTGTAGCTGATCTCCTCACCCTGGGCATTATTCTGCTTCAGCTCCTTGTGGGACTCCCGGATGTCGGCATCGCAGGAGGACACATGGGCAAACTGCAGAATATCGGCGTTGGCCTCCTTGTAATTGGAAGCGGAGGAGATCACGAAGGAATCGGGAATTCTGCCGGAGAATTTCACATAGAGCTTCTGATACTCGCCGAAGACCATGTCGTGGTTCCAGGTCTGGAGCTTCTGCCGGTTTTCCTCACGGGCGGCAATCTGCCGCCGGATCTGCTCCACGGTGGAATGTCTGCGCTCATCAAACCAGGGGGAAAGCTTACCGGCGCACTCCTTGCAGCAGTTGCCGTCCTCCAGCTTCTTGTTGCCCAGCAGTCCGATCTCGCCGCCGCAGAGATCGCAGACCTTTTTCTCAAATAATTTACCGAAGAAAGCCATATTTTTACCTCCTCAAAACTCAGATGATGTCGCCGTTGTCAAAGGGATCGCCGCACTCGGGGCAGAACCGGGGTGCCTTGGTGGGGTCGGCGGGCTGCCAGCCGCACTTGTCGCAGCGGTACTGGGGAACGCCGGCAGGCTTTTTGCTGCCACAATTGGAGCAGAATTTGCCCTTGTTCTGCTGACCGCAGGAGCAGGACCAGCTGCCGTTGTCCGCAGGCTTGGGGCTGCCGCATTCGGGGCAGAATTTTCCGGTGGCGGTGGCACCGCAGCTGCACTTCCAGCCATTTGCCGCCTGGGGTTCGGGCTTCTTCGCGCCGCACTCGGGGCAGAACTTGCCGGTTGCCGTGGCACCGCAGGCGCACTTCCAGCCGTTCTGGGCAGGGGCGGGAGCCGCTGCCTGCTGATGGGCCTGCTGCTGCATGCCCATCTGGTAGAACTGCTGGGCATTGTTGAAGCCGCCGCCCATGGCGGAGCCTGCCATATTCATGCCCATGAAGCCCGTCATGGCACCGGCAGAATTGGAAGCCGCGGCCTCCATGGCATTGGCGGTGGCGGTGGCCTGGAGGCCCGCCATCATGAAGGGATTGGAGCCGACGGATGCGGCATCCTCCAGCTGCTGGATCTTCTTCATGTCCTCGGGGTTGAGGGTGATGGGATTCAGGGCAATGCTGGCGACGGTGATGCCGCGGGAGACCCAATCCGCCGCCAGGGCATCGTTCATGGCCTTTTTCAGCTCATTGGCTTTGGCGGGAAGCTGGGCGGGGCGGAGCTCCTGCTCGGCCAGAGCACCGAAGGCGGGCTGGAGGGCGGAGATAAACTCAGATTTCAGCTGCTCGTCGATCATATCCCGGGTGAAGCGGTCCTTGACATTGCCGCAGACCTTGGTATAGAACAGCAGCGGGTCGGTGATGTGGTAGGAATAGACACCGTTGCAGCGGACATTGACGGTCCGGCTGAAGCCGATACGCTTGTTCATGACCTCGAAGATGATGGGGCTGGGGGTGCCGAACTTGTTGCCCATGATCTCCTTGGTGTTGAAATAATAAACTCTCTGATCCTTGCCGGTGTCGCCGCCGTAGGTAAAGCGGCGGCCGATGTCCTGGAAGGTGTCCATGATGGCATCGTCCAGGTCGCCGGTGAAGATGCTGGGCTCGGTGGAGGTGTCGTAGGTAAACTGACCGGGTTCGGCGCAGAACTCCACGATCTTGCCCTGATCCACAATGATCATGCACTGGCCATCGGCCACGGCGATGCCGGAGCCGTTACTGATAACATTTTCGCTGCCCTTAGTGTTGGAGCTGCGGCCGGAAACGCGCTTCTGGCCCTTGACCATCAGGGTGTCGGAATCGAGCGCATCGCAGTAGAAAAACTCCTTCCACTGATCCGCCAGAACGCCGCCGACGGCACCGGTGATTGCTTTGATAAGACCCATAATTCATTCTCCTCTTTCTTTTTTTCAAAATTGCTCAGCCCACAGTGGGTGACAGATCGTCACCCTCGAAGCCCGCCGGGATGTAGGGCAGTGCGGTGCCGTCGGCCTCGCTGCGACCGATCCAAAGCTCGCCGTAGGAGGCCAGCAGGAGCGGATAGGTGCCCGTAAAGGCAGTGTAGTCGGTGCCCTCCTCCGGGCGCATGGTCAGGGTCAGATAGCCGTTGTCGAAAAGCCACACACCCCGGTAGCCCACGGAATAAAGGCAGTTGAAATCCTCGTCATAGGTGATGTCATAGAGGATGGCCTCGCCGCCGGAGAAAAGATCCAGACCGTAGCTATAGTACCGGGATTCCCAGCAGGTGCCGTCGATCTGGCTCAGCTCCGGCACGACCCAGCCGTAGCTCATCAGGGTATCCCGGAAGGTCCGCTCCGAGGGGGCCGAGATGCCCGTCATCAGGCTCTCTGGTGCCACGACCTTGGTATCACCCTGGACCTCGTTCCAGTAGGGGTACCAGGTAAGGGTCCGACCATCCGGCTCGGTGAAGATGATCTCCAGCATTCTGGTCTCGTCCAGATCCGACAGAACGAAGAAGGGCTCACCATTGGGATGGGAATCAAGGCTCTCCAGCTTTTGGTAGGGATATTCACCGTCGGTGCTGACCACATTCACGGTGACAGCGGTATCAGGCAGCCGGGGCACCACGCAGTAAATGCTGCCGCTTCCGCCATAGCATTTCTGCGCCTCCGCCAGGAACGCATTTTCGGCAAAAAACTTGGGATAGATCTCACGGGCATATTCGATGGGGTCCTTGCCGGACATCTCGTCCCAGTGGTCAAGCATGGCCCGGGCCGCGACGGGCACAACCATATCCGCCCGGAGGGCATCCAGGGCCTTGTCCGCGTTGGCGGGATCCGCCTCCGGGAGATCCTCGTAGGGACCGTAGTCCGCCACCAGATAGGAGGAGGTCAGCCGGGTCCCCTTGCAGTAAAGCTCGGAAATGGTGGGATACCAGCGCAGAGTCCGTCCATCGGGTTCGGTGATGATGACCTCCAGCAGCGTCTCCTCATCCACGATGCACAGCACAAAGAAGGGCTCGCCGGGGGCATCGGCTTCGATGGTTTGGAGATGCTCGTAGGGGTACTCGCCCTCGAACTTCACATGGTTGACGGTGACCCTTGCATCGGGGTCTTTCGGGACCACGCAGTAGAGGCTGCCGTAATTGCCGTAGACCTTATCGATCCCGGACAGGTAGGCGTTGGAGGCCAGGTAGTTGGGGAACTCGCCCTGCAGATACGACATGGGAGAATCGTATTTTTCCAGATCGCAATAGCCCAAATAGCCCAGAGCCGCCATGTGGGGCTTCATGTCCGCCCGGAGCAGGCTCAGGGCATCGTCCGCGATGACCGGCTCCGTCTCCGGGGGAACGGTCTGCACGGGGGCCGTGGTTTCCGTGGGAGCGGTGGTGTGGACCGGGGGTTCGGTGAGGACGGTGGTCCCGTCCGGGGCTGCTCCGCCGCCGCAGCCGCTCAGCAGCAATGCTCCCGAAAGAGCCAGCGCAGCAATTCTTTTTTTCATATACATGCCTCCTTTTTACAGTGCAGACAGCAATGCTGTCAGGTACGTCTCGCTGACGGAGGAATAGACAAAGTCGTCGATCAGACCGTCTTTCTTGGCCTGGACCACCCGTCGTGCGACCCCCGGTGCGGAATTTTCATCGCAGAGCATCACCACTGCACATCCGGGACCCAGGGACTTTACCTTCTCCAGGCACTCGTCCAGGCTGGCCCCTGCCCCATAGCAGGCTTCCATCAGCACGATATCCGCACCCTCCACCGTGCCAACAACGGAAAATTCACCCTGGCCCTCCAGGCTTCGGATGATCGCTGCCGAAAGCAGACTGTTGTGAATGCTTACATAAATCCGCTTCATAGCTTCCCAATCCTCTCTGTGAGCCGTTCGGCGCACCGGACACAAAGCGCGATCCCATCCACGTCTGTGTAGCAGCCCTTGCATACCGCTCTGCCGCAGAACGGACAAATATGGGTCTGCCGGATGGCCTCCTCCCCGGCGGCACTGCGATCCAGGCCCGGGCGGGCAGCACTCTTCCAGACTGCGCCGCATACGGTGCAGGTCCTGGTAAAATAAACCCCTTCCCCGTCGTGATGCTCCACCAAATGATCCTTTAATGGTCCTTGCATGTTCTTAATCACTCCTTACAGCGCATACAGCGCAGCCACCAGATATTTTCCCGTGACGGAGGAATAGTAGAAGGCATCGATCCGGCCGGATTTTTTCGCCGCCACCACTTCCCTGGCGATGTCAGGGGATACATTTTCGTCACACAGCAGCACGATCTTGCAGCCGGGGACCAACTGACGGATCTGCTCTCCCTCGTGAAGTCTTCCCTCCAGATTCGCGTGGGCCGTGTGGGTCACCTCCATCAGCACCAGATCTGCATGGCAGGCCACACAGGCACTCACCGTCCGCTTGTTTTTATCCACCGCAGCACGATATGGCTCGAACTCGCCGGAAAGCTGCAGCAAGCTTGTCAGTGCCTCCGCCAGGAGGCCGTTCTGGATGCTCACAACGATCTTTCGCACGGCTATCCCTCCAATCTTCCATTCTCACGAAGAGTATTTTACATGTTCATTTTATCAGCTCTTCCATTTTTTCACATCGTACTTTCGTGCATGCTTTTCACTGAAAACGCAAAAAGTGCCACCCGGTCGGGTGGCACCTATGTGCAGGGATCATTCTGTTTTATCGTTGATGACCAGGCCGCTTTCTCTGGCCCGGACAGCCAGCTCCGTGCGGTTTCGGAAGCCGGTCTTGTCGCGCATGGACTGGATGTGCTGCTTTACCGTGCGCACGGACAGGAAAAGCTTTTCTGCAATGGCAGCATCGGTCTCTCCCGCCACCACCAGCCGCAGCACCTCCAGCTCCCGGTCGGTAAATTTCTCACTGGCCGCATCGCCCAGCTTCAGGCTGGGGGTATTGTCCGGATAGATCCGCTCCCCTGCCATGGTTTTGTCCATGACGGTCAGGATCTCCTCGGCGGAGGCCGTCTTGTACCAGAAGCTCTCCACGCCTGCGGCACGGGCCCGGTCAAGGAAGCTGCACTCCGGCTGACTGGTGATGATAATGACTTTGATCTGCGGAAAGCGGCTCTTGATCTTCTCGGCAGCTTCCAGACCGCTGACATTCATGGCGGTGCAGACATCCATCAGGATCAGGTCAATGGGATGGGTCATGCAGTAAAATTCCGCCATTGCGGCACTTTCGATGGCATGGGCCACCTCGAATCTCCCGGTTTCGCTGACGAAGATCTCCAGCAGCTTCTGAGCCATGGGATCGTCCTCCACGATCATGACTTTGATCATCTCTTAACACCCCTTTCGTCCCGTGATGATGAGCGCAAATTCGCTCTCGCTCAGAACCTGCATAGCTGCACCGATGCTCTCTGCCTTGCGTCGGAGGGAACCCAGACCGCCGCCTTCGGTGACGGTCTTCTCCGGCCTGGAGCCGTCATTGGTAAAGCACATCCTCCAATGATCCTCCGTCTCAGTCAGCTCGACCGTGAGCGTTCGTGCGCCTGCGTGGAACACGGCGTTGGTCAGTGCCTCCGATGCGGCCACCAGGAAGAACCGACGGTACTCCGGCTTCTGTGGAAGCTGTCCCCGGATACAGAGCATGACACTGGCAGACTTTGCAGCCTTCTGAAGGATCCGCAGCGGATCCTCGGACTTGTTTTCCACCATCTCCTTGCGGAGCATGGCGATATTATTGCGCCAGATGTTCAGCGGCGGTGCCTGCTGGCTCTGATCCACCAGATAACGCCGGACCGCCAGCAGTGCCTGTCCCAATTCACCGTGGATGCGCACTTTTGTTTCCAGGCGTTCTTTTTCCCGTGTCAGTTCATCCACATTCTCACTGTATCGGCGCAGACGCAGATTCAGCGCCGCCAGATCCAGATTTTTATCCCGAAGCTCGTCGGTCAGATTCTGCTGGAGCGTCGTATCCGCAGCGGTCAGCTGAATAAAGCCATCCAGTTCTTCCCTGGAAAAGGTCCACACGCTGCCGTCGCTCAGGCGGAAATTGGGATACACGCCAAAGGAAATGCGCTCCACACCGGGCAGTACCTCGCCTCCGCTGAGGCTCTGCCAAAACGCTTCCGCATTCTGCAGGTCCTGGCCCACGATCCGGTGGCTCAGATCGTTCATACAGCTGTTGGCCAGGATCACTCTGCCGCCGGTCATATAGAAGCACAGACCGGAAGCGATCTTATCCACGCCCTCCTTAATGGAGGAACGGGTGATGGTCGTTTTGCGGAACTGCCAATCCTCATACCACAAATATCCGTAATACAAAAGAATCGGCAGCAACAGCCCCACAGGCAGCAGCACCGGCTGGGAGCAGAACCACCTCGAGACCGCCGGCACTTCGAGCGAACGCAGATTCGCTCTGGCTTCCCCCGTGTAGACGATCATCGGCACCGCAATCAACAAAACACTCGCAGGAAGCAGGATCTTATGCACGATTCCCTTGTGCCGAAGGACAGCACCGATCAGACAGCCGCCGATGCACACCGCCAGGAAAAGGCTCAGGATGACGGCAGATTTTCCGGGAATGGAAAGCTGAGAATAGAGCATCATGCTTCGCCGCCTCCTTCCGTAATGGTCAGATCCAGGACGATGTCCTCATCCATGATCTCATAAGTAACGCGCCCAAGGGGCAGCTCCAGATCCTCCAGCACCTGCTGGGTGATCTCTCCGGTGCAGCCCATCTGAATGTTCATGCGGATCTTGCCCTTTGTACAGGACAGATTGACCATCATGGCTGCCATTTCGTCCAGGAACCGCTCCACCAGCTGCTCATAGAAGTCATAGGCCGCCACAATGGATTTCAGCTGCAGCTGCCCATCACAGCGGCTGCTGAAGGAAGTGAACACACCGGACAGATTCAGATTGTCCATCGATTCCCGGATGCAGTATTCCAATTCTCTTGCCTGGATCACGCCGTTCTCCTCCCCCAGCAGAAGCAGGTTGCCCCGGCGTTTGATAAAGGAACCCAGCACACAGAGCTTTGCCAGCAGATTTCGGTTGTTCTCCGGCTCCTGCTCGATCCGGTGAAGCAGCTGCTCCGCCTTGATGAGCTGCGGCTCCACTTCGCTGGCGATCCGGTCGTACAGGCGGTTCTGTTCGTCCGCCTTGGCCCGTTTCTCCTTCAGCTCCAGCTCCGCCTGCAAAAGGGTATTTTCCTCGCCCAGCTGTTCCAGGGTACTCTGAA
Organism: Faecousia sp.; assembly: GCA_045125955.1. Classification (GTDB taxonomy): domain Bacteria; phylum Bacillota; class Clostridia; order Oscillospirales; family Oscillospiraceae; genus Faecousia. The sequence continues at coordinate 48,860 of JBGVNV010000106.1, read as the reverse complement.
GCCGGGAGCGCAGCTCATTGAGCTTGGTAATGTCGTTCTGCCACACCACATGGCCTGCATTGATGGGCGCGCTGCTCAGAAGCGCGTCGCCCAGATCCACGGTGCCCACTGCCGATTGGCGCATCTGCGCTTCAGACACCGGCAGAGCGGCACCGGACACATAATGGGGCTGATAATCCCGATCCACGATCTGCACCGGGACGGTGGTGCTGTCGAAGACCTCCTGATACCGGGTGTTGGACGGCAGCAGACCGCTCTGAATGGCACTTTCCAGCAAAAGCACGATGATCAGGCAGTCCATGATGGTCAGGTCGCAGTTGTACAGCCGCATACTGTACCCCAGCCAGAAGAACGCCGCAAAGGTCATGATGGCCACGGGCATCTTCTGGAGCTTCCGGCTGCCGGGGACCCGGCTCTTCACCAGCATCATCACCACAAAATAGAAGCCCATGACGATGAACCAGCCCATGACGATGTAGTACACCCAGTCATAGCCATATTCCAGATCAAAGTTGATAAAGCCATTGTAGAACACAAAGACCTTCTGGTGCAGATCGTTGGTGAAGACCGCGATCAGCATCACCGTAGGTGGGATCAGCAGGTAGTTCAGCTTCTTCGGGTGGGAATAGTCCTCGGGCTTTCCCAGGTAGTTGATGATGAAGGCACCCAGAGTGGGGACAAACAGCATTCCCACATAGAAACCGTACCACAGGTACCGCACCAGCGGATGGGTCACACTGCCGGTAAAATCCCACTTGACGATCTTGTCAACGAGCCAGAACAGCAGCAGACAGCCCACCATCAGCATCAGCCGCCGGACATTCCTGTTGACCAGCCTTCGCTGTACGGATACCACCCAGGAAAACAGCAAGGAAATATGGATCGTGTCCCGGATCAGGCACATAATACTCTGGAGCATGGCATTGGGCAGGTCCTCGTAAATTTCGCGCAGCAAAAAGGCGACTGCCATCAGAACAGCTGCGATGATGGCATAATTGCGTGCCGCGGTTTTCTGTTTCTGCATGTTTATGACCCTCTCAAAATTTTTCTGCGTCCATCATACCACATTCCCCATCGGAAATCTACCGTTTCCTCTCGTACTTCGGGACCTTACCCCACTCCCATCCACGATATTTCCGTGAAAACGGTTGCAAAGTGCAGCTCTGTATGATAAAATATGAAGTTGTAAATCATCATACACATATCTCAAAACGGAGGTTATGAAGAATATGACTAAAATCGACATCTACTCCGGCTTCCTGGGAGCCGGCAAGACCACCCTCATCAAGAAGTTGATCGCCGAGGGCTACAAGGGCCAGAAACTGGTTCTCATCGAGAACGAGTTTGGCGAGATCGGCATTGACGGCGGCTTTCTGCAGGATGCCGGCATCAACATCACCGAGATGAATTCCGGCTGCATCTGCTGCTCCCTGGTGGGCGACTTCGGCAAGGCTCTGGAGAAGGTCATCTCCGAGTATCACCCCGACCGGGTCATCATCGAGCCCTCCGGCGTTGGCAAGCTGTCCGACGTCATCGGTGCCGTGAAGAAGGTGGTGGGCCATGATGTGGAGCTGGGCTACGCCGTTGCTGTGGCCGACGCCAACAAGGTCAAGGTCTACATGAAGAACTTCGGTGAGTTCTACAACAACCAGATCGAGACCGCCTCCACCATCATCCTGTCCCGTACCACCGGCATTTCTGAGAAGAAGCTGGATACTGCTCTGGAGCTGATCCGCCAGCACAACGACCACGCCACCATCGTCACCACCCCCTGGGAGGACCTGACCGCTGAGCAGCTCATCGCCGCTTTCGAGGGCGAGCACACCCTGGCCAAGCACATGGAGGAGACCGAGCACGAGCATCATCACCACCATCATGACCATGACGAGCACTGCTGTTGCGGCCATGACCATCATGAGCATCACCATCACCACGAGCACGATGAGGAGTGCTGCTGTGGTCACGACCATCACGAGCACCATCATGAGCACGGTGAGGAGTGCTGCTGCGGTCACGACCACCACGAGCATGAGCACCATCACCATCACGAGCATGGCGAAGATTGCTGCTGTGGTCACGACCACCATGAGCATGAGCATCATCACCACCACGAGCACGGCGAGGAGTGCGGCTGCGGTCATCATCATGACCACGAGCATCACCACCATCATGAGCACGGTGAGGAGTGCACCTGCGGCTGCCACGACCATGATCATCACCATCATCACCACGCCGACGAGGTCTTCACCTCCTGGGGCCGTGAGACTGCCAGGAAGTACACTGCCGATCAGATCGCCCAGATCCTGGAGGAGTTTGATTCCGGCGAGTACGGCATCATTCTGCGCGCCAAGGGCATCGTGGCCGGCGAGGACGGCAAGTGGATCCACTTTGACTTCGTCCCCGGCGAACACAACGTCCGCTTCGGCTCTGCCGATGTGATGGGCCGCCTGTGCGTCATCGGCTCCAAGCTGGACGAGGCCGCTATCTGCAAGCTCTTCGGCCTGTAAGGAGAACATCATGACTGAAATTCCCGTATATGCATTTACCGGTTTCCTGGATTCCGGTAAGACCAAATTCATCCAGGAGACCCTGGAGGACGAACGCTTCAACGCCGGCGAGCGGACGCTGCTGCTGGTCTTCGAGGAGGGTGAGGAGGAGTACGATTTCTCCACCTACCCCCACCAGAATGTCTATCTGGAGGTCCTGGACCAGGAGACCGTCACCGAGAAGGACCTGAAGGCCCTGGTCAAGAAGCACCGCCCCGAGCGCATCGTGGCGGAGCTCAACGGCATGCAGCTCGTCGGCGACCTCTACGCCCGGTTCCCCGAGGACTGGGTCATCGCCCAGGAGGTCATGTTCGCCGACTCCACCACCTTCATGGCCTACAACGCCAACATGCGCAATCTGGTCATGGACAAGCTGACCGGTGCCCAGATGGTGGTTTTCAACCGCCTGGAGAAGGATGCGGACATCATGCCCTTCCACAAGATCGCCCGCGCCGCCTCCCGCCGGGTGGACATCATGTATGAGTTCACCGACGGCTCCACCCAGTTTGACGACATCGAAGACCCCCTGCCCTTTGATATCAACGCTCCCGTTATCCAGATCGAGGACGACGACTACGCCCTGTGGTTCCGGGACGTGACCGAGGAACCCAATAAGTACATGGGCAAGACCGTCCGCTACAAGGCCCAGGTGGCCATGCTCCGCCGGGACAAGAACGGCATGTTCGCCCCCGGCCGGTTCATCATGACCTGCTGTGCCGATGATATCCAGTTCTGCGGCCTGCCCTGCAAGTGGCCCGGCTCCAAGGAGCTGAAGTCCCGTTCCTGGGTCATGGTGGAGGCCACCATCTCCGCCGAGAAGCACCGCCTGTACCAGGGCGAGATGGGCCCCGTGCTCACCGCCATCTCCGTCACCCCCGCGGCTCCCGCCGTGGAGGAGGTCTGCACCTTCTGATTTTTCTTAAAACTGCCTGTCCCGTTGGGGACAGGCGGTTTTTCTGTTGCATTTTCTTCTGTATCGGGGTATAATTGGAAAATACCGTCAACGAAAGGAAGCTGATGCAGATGAAGAAGGTTCTCGCCCTGATCCTGGCGATTATGTTGCTCATGACTCTGTGCGCCTGTGACCGTCCGGAAAAGCCCCTCCTGCGTGTGGCCATGTCCCCGGATTTTCCGCCCATGGAGTTTCTCGATGAGTCCAAATCCGGTCAGGACCGGTTCGTGGGCTTTGATGTTTCCCTTGCCCGGTATCTGGCGGATGGCCTGGGGATGGAGCTGGAGATCGTGCCCATGAGCTTTGAGGAGTGCCAGTCCTCTCTGGAAAACGGCGATGTGGACATGGCCATCTCCGGCTTCAGCTGGCTTCCCGACCGTGCGGAGCGGTTTAATCTCTCCGACACCTACCGGGCCGGAAACAACAGCAACAATCAGCTTCTGCTGGTCCGTGCCGATTTGTCTGCGGCTCTTGACTCCCCCGCCGCCTTTGCCGGACTGCAGATCGGTGCCCAGGCGGCCTCCCTGCAGGAGTGGCTGGTCAGCGACCAGCTTCCCGACGGGGTCTGCGTTCCCTTTGAGGATCTGGATCAGGGACTTGCGCTGCTGCTGCAGGGTAAGATCGATGCCATGGCAGTTGCCGAGGGCAACGCCGTTGCCATTCTGGCGGCCCAGTCCGATCTTGCCATGGCCCCCTTCCGCTTTTCCGTCTCCGAGGAGCTGACCGACAATCTGATCCTCCTGCAAAAGGGGGATACGGAGCTGACCGAGGCCGTCAATGAACTGCTGGCCAAGGCCGATGCCGCAGGCTATTACCCCAAGTGGTATGCCCAGGCTCTAACGCTGGCGGGCATCACTGTGAAAGAGCACACTTCTGAATAATTTTATAGATTAAGGTACCATAACGATATGAAACAATCCATCTACGATTACATCCAATCCCGAGCCGATGAATTCATCGGCATTTCCGACAAGATCTGGGAATTTGCGGAGCTGAGTCTGAACGAATACAAGTCCGTGGCATGCTATCTGGACTTTCTGAAAAAGGAAGGCTTCACCGTCCGGGAAAAGGCCGCCAATGTGCCCACCGCCTTTGTGGCAACCTACGGCGAGGGCCGTCCCCGGATCGGCATTCTGGCGGAATACGATGCCCTGTCCTCCCTGTCCCAGAAGCCCGGCGTGGCCCACAAGGTCCCCCTGGTCCCCGGCGGTCACGGTCACGGCTGTGGACACAATCTCCTGGGCGCGGGCTCCCTGGCGGCGGCTGTGGCCGTCAAGAAGCTCATTGAGGAGGGCAAGCTCCATGGCACCGTGGTTTTCTACGGCTGTCCCGGCGAGGAGGGCTGTGCCGGTAAGACCTTCATGGCCCGGGACGGCGAATTCCGGGATCTGGATGCCGCCATCACCTGGCACCCCGGCGATGTCAACGAGGTCCGCACCGGCTCCAACGCCGCCTGCCTGCAGTATCTCTACTCCTTCCAGGGTGTCACCGCCCACGCCGCCGGTGATCCCCACCTGGGCCGCAGTGCCCTGGATGCCGCAGAGCTCATGAATGTGGGCGTCCAGTTCCTCCGGGAGCACATGCGCGGCTGTGAAAGCGTCCACTACTCCTTCCTGGATGTGGGCGGTCCCAGCCCCAATGTGGTCCAGCCCACCGCCTCTGTGCTGTACATGGTCCGCAGTGACAATGTCCGCAATGCCAAGGTCCTGCTGGAGCGGGTCCACAACATCGCAAGAGGTGCCAGCCTCATGACCGGCACCACAGTCTCCATCCGTCAGGTGGACGGCACCGCCAGCACGCTCAGCAACACGGTCCTGGAGCGGCTGATCCAGAAGAATCTGGAGGCGGCTCCCCTGCCCGTCTACTCCGGCGCGGAGCGGACCTTCATCGAGGCCATCCACAACACCTACGACTGCCGGGATCTCCCCGGCACCGGCCACAAGTACGACTGGCGGGTGCGCAAGCAGGTTCGGGACTGGACCTGGGACGGTCAGAATGCCATCAACGATTTCGTCATGCCCTACGTTCCCTCGGACTACATGAGCCCCGGCTCCACGGACGTGGGCGATGTGAGCTGGCTGACTCCCACCGCCCAGTTCAGTGCCGCCACCTGGGCCAGCAACTGCCCCGGCCATAGCTGGCAGATGGTCTCCACCGGCAAAACGAGCTTCGCCCACAAGGCCATGCTCTACGCGGGAATGGTCCTGGCTGGCACCGCCGCTGACCTGATGACCTCCCCTGACATCCTGACCGATGCCCGGGAGGAGTTCAAGGAAACCGCCGCCAGCGGCTACGACTGCCCCCTGGAGCCCGATCTGGTGGCAGAGCCCGCTGCAATTTAATGCCGAATCAAATCAACTGCGCCGCTTCTGCGGTGCAGTTTTTTTCTTCTGTACAACCGACCTTTTTTCCTGTATAATGTTATCAGGGATATTATGTCCCGAATTTTCCCAATGGTGGTATTCCTATGAGATTTGCTTTTCATACCTTCGGCTGTAAGGTAAACCAATATGAGACCCAGGCCATGGAGCAGCTGCTCCGGGACCGGGGTCATGAGATCTGCCGGTTTGACGAAGACTGCGACGGCTACATCGTCAACACCTGCTCCGTCACCGGCGAGGCGGACCGGAAAAACCGCTCCCTGATCCGGCGGTGCCGGAAAAACCATCCCGATGCGGTCATCGGTGTCTGCGGCTGCTACAGCCAGCACGCCCAGGAGGCCGTGAAGGAGCTGGGCGTGGATGTGGTCTCCGGCTCTGCGGGCCGGGAGAACTTCATCGACATGATGCTCGCGGCCCTCATGGACCGCCAGATGCGCATGGATGTGGACGCGGCCCTGCGCCGCCGGAGCTTCGAGGTCCTGCCCGCCGGCGGCCTTTCCGAGCGGACCCGGGCCATGCTGAAAGTCCAGGACGGCTGTGTGAATTTCTGCTCCTACTGCATCATCCCCTACACCCGGGGCCCTGTCCGCTCTGCCCCTCTGGAGCTGGCGGTGGCGCAGGCGAAGGACCTGGAAAGCCAGGGCTTCCGGGAGATCGTGGTGACGGGCATCGAGATCGCCTCCTGGGGCGTGGACCTGCCCGGCAAACCCAGCATGGTCACGCTGATCGAGGCCATCTGTCAGGCGGTCCCCGATCTGCGTGTCCGCCTTGGCTCCCTGGAGCCCCGGGTCATCACCGAGGAATTCTGCGAGAAGCTGTCGAAATTCCCCAACCTCTGCCCCCATTTCCATCTGTCCATGCAGTCCGGCTCCGACACGGTGCTGGCCCGGATGAAGCGCAAGTATGACACCGCCCGCTACTATGAATCCATCGAGCTCCTGCGCAAATACTTCCCCGGCTGTGCCCTGACCACGGACATGATCGTGGCCTTCCCCGGCGAGACCGAGGAGGAATACGCCGAATCTCTCGCTTTCATCCAGAAATGCGCCTTCGCGGAGATGCACATCTTCCCCTACTCCCGCCGTCCCGGCACCCCTGCGGACAAAATGCCCGGACAGCACCCCAACGCCGTCAAATCCGAGCGAAGCCGCCGGGCCATCGCCATTGCCGAGGAGATGACCGCCCGCTACCGGGCTTCCCTGGTGGGAACCGTTCAGCAGGTCCTCTTTGAGGAGCCCGCCGAGGGCCTCTTCACCGGCCATGCCCCCAACTATGTCCGGGTCTACGCCGAAGGTCAGGACCTGCACAACCAGGTCCGCGAGGTGCGCATTACGGTAGTCTTCCGGGACGGCGTACTGGGCGAGATCCTGGAATCTTAAGATTTTTCCCGTTGCATTTGGTCTGAAACCGTAGTATAATGTAAAATCATGCAATTTTTGGAGGTGATGCCATGCGCCGTATCCTCGCGCTTGTGCTCTGCATCGTTCTCTTTGCCATTCCCGTGGGGGCCAAAAATGCCGCCACCCGGGTCCATACCGCCGCCGAGGTCAAGGCCAACGGCGAGTGTCACGTCACCATCGAGGCGGACATCCGCCTGGACGATCCCGCACGGGGTCTGAAATTCCCCCTGGGCAAGGACATCCATTCCGTCACCCTCAACGGCTCCGCCGCCCCCGTGACCCAGTCCGGCGGCATCACCAGTGTGAACCTGAGCCATCTGGACGGCAAGACAGGGCTCTATTCCTGCTCCATCAGCTATGTCGTCAACTCCGTGGTGGAGGTAAATGAAGACGGCAAGCAGATGGTCACCGTTCCCCTGCTCTACGGCTTCCCCTACAATGTGGAGGAGATGACCTTCACCGTCACCATGCCCAAGGAATTCTCCACCATCCCCACCTTCTACAGCGGCTACCACGGCCAGGACATCGAACGCCAGATGAACGGAACCATCAGCGGTGGTTCCATCAGCGGCAGTGTGGTCCAGCCCCTGAAGGACAGCGAGACCCTGTTCCTGGAGCTGGAGGCTGTGGAGGGCATGTTCCCTGCCAGTCAGACCTTCGGCGGTAGCCTGACCTTCGATGCCGCCGCCATGGCCGTTTGCGCGGCACTGGCTCTGCTCTACTGGCTGCTGACCATGCGCTGCATCCCCCACCTGGCTCTGCGCCGGGCCACGGTGCCGGAGGGCATCTGCGCCGGTGAAATGGCTGCCTACCTGGTCCGCAAGACCGCACAGCTCCCCGTCATGGTCCTGCAATGGGCCCAGCTTGGCTACCTCATCATTCATCTGGACGACAACGGACGTGTGTTCCTCCACAAGAAGATGGACATGGGCAACGAGCGCAGCACCTTTGAGCTGCGGTGCTTCCGGGACCTCTTCGGCCGGAAGCAGATGATGGACGTGTCCAGCCAGCGGTTCCAGCGGGTCTGTGAAAAATGCGCCGCCATGAGCCGCCGCAAGTCCAACGGCTACATCAGCCCCAAGAACAGCGAGAAGCTCTTCCGGCTCCTGTCCGCCCTGCTGGGTGCCTTCGCAGCCGTCGCCATGGGCGACACCATCGCCACCAGCCACACCTGGCGTCCCATCCTCATGGCCGCGCTGGGTCTGCTGGGTCTGATCCTCTGCTGGCTCATCCAGGAGGGCATGGGCGAGCTCCATTTCCGGGGCAAGTCCAGCCTGAAGCTGGGCCTCTTCGCCGCCATCGGCCTGATGATCGCGGGCATCCTCTGCGGCTGCACCGGCTACGCCCTGGGTGCCCTGGCCTGGAACATTGTCGCCGGCATCATGGCCTTCTACGGCGGACGGCGCAGCGACAACGGCATCCGCATCTACACGGAGATCCTGGGTCTGCGGCGGTATATGCGCAAGTCCCGGTCCGAGGAGCTCCGGCGCATCCTGGCCTCCAACCGAAATTACTATTTCGAGCTGTCCCCCTACGCCCTGGCCTTCGGCCTGGACAAGCAGTTCGCGGCAAAGTTCGGTGATGCACGGCTCCCCGCCTGCACCTGGCTCCACAGCGGCATCGACAGCCGCACCGCCCCCGACTGGTACCAGCAGCTGCGGGAGGTCTACAACACCATGCTCCGCGACCGCAAGCCCACCCTGGCCGAGCGCATTTTCGGAAAGTAACGCAAGATGTCAAAAAAGAAATGCCGCTTTGAGCGGCATTTCTTTTTTGTCAATATCCAAAGATGATCGGCTTCTTCCCGGCGGTCAGGGCATTTTCCGGGGTTTTACGGTCACTTTTTTCATGGCCACCTGAAGTTCTCCGATGGCATCCAGCGTGACCATCTGCGGCAGGTCCCGCTCCAGGAGCAGATCGCCTGCCCCATCGTACACCCGCAAAAGCGGCGCGTATCTGCAGGAATCCAGAAACCGCAGGTAGATGACAGCACGGCGTTTGGCGGTGGTCTTTTCCTTGAAGGGCATCAACATTCCCTCGCCCCCGGTGATGGCCTCCTGAATGCAGTTGCGGATCCTGTCCGCGTCAAAATCCGCACGGGCGAAAAAGGCCGTCAGGACATCGCCAATGATGGGGATGATGTGCCCATAGCCGTCCACCGTGCCCAGGCTCTCATAGACCTCCCGCGCCACCCGGACATGGCAATGCCGAAACCAAGGGTGATATCGGTCCACCTCCCGGGACAGCTCCATGGGCACGGAAAGCTCACAGAGAGTGAAATTGATGTAAAGATGGTCAAACTCCCCCATGGAGAAGCCATTTTCCCGTAATTTCATGACGATCCGCTTTACGATGGCGTTCAGCTTCTTATCCCCAAAGGAAACCATATCAAAATGCCCGGACTCGGTTCGGCCCTCGCTCTTGAACAGGCGGATATCCGCGATGATCCGTTCACGCATGGACTTTTCTCCCTCTCAGCTTACACACAGCAAGGACGATCAGAACCAGCCCCACAAGATAGGTGGGCCAATAGAGGAAGGAATACAAAACCAAATAATCAAGCAAGGTCCAACCGGAACCATTGAGCATTTCATACCCAAACCCAAAGAACGGGATCAAAACCGGAACGATCCCAAGCACCAACAGGGTCCGCCAAAGCTTCTTATTCATTCTGTCAACTCCTTCGTCAAATTTGAATTATCCTATTTACTTACTCTAAAAGGAAATCCATTCTGTTCTCTACCTCAAATTCCATTGTGTCCATATTTAGAACATGAATGCTACAATTACCTGCTTTCAACATGCGACTTTTGTTGTTCCATTCAATACCCTTAACCAAATGATAAACAACATTAATCACACCGCCGTGTGTTACAACCAGAACGTTACTTTTCGCATTATGGTAATTGCAGATAACGCCTGAAAACCACTTTTTTATTCGTAAGTAAAACTCATTGGGACTTTCTCCATTGGGATAAGCTTCATCCATTTCTAATGAATGAAAAAATAATCCAGGATATTGTTTAAGCACAGTATCATTGAGCATCCCTGCCAAATCACCATTATTTACTTCTCTTATTTGAGATTCATTTTGAATAGGCAAAGATAACTCACATGATATTATCTTCGCCGTGCTTAAAGTTCTGGTCAAGTCACTTGATAGAATATGTGCAATTTGGTAGGTGTGGTTATTATCCTTGATATGCTTTGCAAGTTGCTTTGCTTGCTCCACGCCCTCTGGAATTAAGTCTAAACTACTCCATCCCCCACGATATCTATCATCGTCTTTTCCGTGCCGCACAAAAATCAATTTTATTCTAACCACCTCCTACAAACTCAAGTTTGTCTTTCCATATCAATATACCACACTTCACCCACAAACACAAGGACCGCCCCGGCGATTGCCGGGGCGGTCAAATTTTCATAAATCAGAACAGCGTGGTGGGGTCCACGTACTCCAGCCCCTGGTCGTCTGCGACGGCCTTGTAGGTCACGTGGCCCTGGTAGGTGTTCAGGCCCTTCATCAGGGCGGGATCCCGGCGGCAGGCCTCCTCGGCACCGAGGTTTGCGATCTTCAGTGCGTAGGGCAGAGTCGCGCCGGTCAGAGCCAGGGTGGAGGTCCGGGGCACGGCACCGGGCATATTCGCCACGGAATAGTGGATGACGCCGTGCTTGACGAAGTAGGGATCGGCGTGGGTGGTGATTCGGTCGATGGTCGCAATGGAGCCGCCCTGGTCGATGGCCACGTCCACCAGCACGGAGCCGGGCTTCATGGTCTTGACCATCTCCTCGGTGACCAGCTTGGGAGCCTTGGCACCGGGGATCAGCACACAGCCCACCACCAGGTCCGCGTTCTTCACCGCACGGGCGATGTTATAGGAATTGGAAAGCAGGGTCTGGATCCGGCCGCCGAAGATGTCGTCCAGATAGGCCAGCCGCTTGGCGTTCAGATCGATGACGGTGACATTGGCACCCAGGCCCACGGCCATCTTCGCCGCGTTGGTACCCACATTGCCGCCGCCGACGATGACCACATTGGCCCGCTCGACACCGGTGACGCCACCAAGCAGGATGCCACGGCCACCGCAGTTGCTCTCCAGCATCCGCGCGCCCACCTGGATGGACAGACGGCCGGCCACCTCGGACATGGGGCTCAGCAGGGGCAGGCTCCGGTCCGCAAGCTGGACCGTCTCGTAGGCGATGCCGGTGACCTTCTGCCGCAGCAGAGCCTGGGTCTGCTCGGGATCGGGAGCCAGATGCAGATAGGTGAACAGGATCTGACCCTCGTGGAGCAGCTCATACTCGGGCTCCAGAGGCTCCTTGACCTTGACGATCATATCCGCGATTTCATAAACTTCCTTGGCAGTGGGCAGGATCTGCGCGCCCTGGGCGATGTACTCCTCGTTGGGGAAGCCGCTGGCAAGACCGGCGTTATCCTCCATATAGACCGCATGACCGGCACGGACCAGCGCGTCCACACCGGCGGGGGTCAGACCCACGCGGCACTCCTGAGCCTTGATCTCTTTGGGACAACCGATACGCATAATGATGCTCCTTTCCATATTTTCTTGGGGTTTTGACACTTTTATAGTAACACAATCCCGGCAATTTGCAAGAGGGAATTCAGCATTTTATATAGTTATTCCTTCGCTTCCATCTGTTGTTTGTGCATGGTGAACAACTGCTTATCTTGGATGGTCTTGCATACACTTGTCCTGGGAGGGATGGCTATGATAAGGAAAAATACGCTCCTGGGCGGGGCATTGATGCTGACTGCCGTAAATCTCATGCTTCGCTTTGGCGGTACGGCGTTCCAGGTCTGGCTCAGCGGGCGCATCGGCGCGGCGGGCATCGGCCTGTTACAGCTGATTTTATCGGTGAATATGCTGGCACTGACCCTGGGTGCGGCGGGTGGGCGGACCACCGCCATGTACCTGACCGCCGAGGCCATGGGCAGGAAACGCCCCGCCGATGCGGACCGGCTGCTCCACGGATGCTTCCTCTACTGCATCTTTACCGCCGGGGCGGTCAGCTTCTGTTTATACTTTCTCTCCCCCGCTCTGGCCAACGGCTGGATCGGAAGCGGCGATGCCCTCCCGGCCCTGCGGACCTGGGCGGCGTTTCTGCCGGTGGTCTGCCTGACGGGGGTGATGACGGGCTATTTCACGGCGGCGAAGCGGATCGGAGCTCTGGCGGCGGTGGAGGTGGCGGAGCAGGTCTTCTCGATTCTCGTGACAGCGGCGGTACTCACGCAGGTGAAGGACCGGGCGGGAGCCTGCCGGGCCGTGGTGCTGGGGACCTGCCTGGGGTCCGTACTCACCTTAAGCTGTCTGATGGTCCTCTATGCCCGCCGGGGAACGAACGGCGAAAGCCGCATCCCAACGGCAGGGCCCATCCTGAAATGCGCCATTCCCCTGGCCGTCGCCGACGACCTGAAGGCGGGCATCTCCGCCCTGGAAAACCTCATGGTCCCCCGTCGGCTGGCCCTGTTCAGCGGCGCGGGGGACCCGCTGGCGGCCTTCGGGCGGGTCAGCGGCATGGTCTTCCCCGTGATGATGCTCCCTGCCGCCATCCTCAGCTCCCTTGCCGAGGTGCTGATCCCGGAGCTGGCCCGGTGCAGGGCCGTAGGAAGCAGAACACGGATCCGCTACCTCATCCGGCGGAATCTCCGGGCAGCTCTGGTCTACGGCCTGTGCAGCGGCGGACTGCTGTTTCTGCTTTCAGATGCCATCTGCGCCCGGTTTTATCCCGGCGAGGACATTGCGCCCACCCTACGTCGGTTCGCGCTTCTGGTGCCCATGCTCTACTGCGACCTGATCTCCGACGCCATGACAAAGGGCCTGGGCCAGCAGGCCGCCTGCGCCCGGTACAGCATCATTTCCAATGTGCTCGATGTGGGGCTCCTGTTCTTCCTCCTCCCGAAACTCGGCATGGACGGCTATTTTCTGAGCTTCGCCCTGACCCACGCGGTGAATTTTCTGCTGGGACTGCGCAAGGTGCTATCCATCGGTGGCGTACGGCTGAGCTGGTCCTCCGCCCTGCTGATGGTAGCCTGCGCGGGATTCTCCATCTTCGGCGGCTCCTGCTTCACCGGCCCCATCCGGCGCGCCGCCGCATTTTGGGGGCTGTTCTTCGGCCTGAGCTTCTACCTGGGCGTTCTGGGAAAAGGCGATATCCGCTGGCTTCACAACCTCATTTTCCAGACCAGAAAACAGCCCAAAACAGCAGATGCAACCAATAGTTGACAGGTTTTTGGCACAAAAAGTCCGCAACCATCTTTGGATTGCGGACTTTTTATAATCAGAATTTACTGTGATAGTCATATTGACTGCACAGTTCAAAAGTGAATACACGCTTGAGTGTCTCCCTGTGCTTGCCGGGAAGATTCTTTACATCGACCAGATAATCAATAATATACCCAAACATCTCCTCAAAGCGATAACCCAACGCCGCCTGACAGGTCTTCTCATAAATCCTCAGTATCTCTGCAGATGTTTTCTCAGGAAATACAAGTTTCCGAGGATCATATAGCAGATACAAAAAGGTAATCGGCTTGGGGTCTTCCTCTGCGCGCAAATGATACGCGGCAATTCCAAGAAGATGGCAAATCATCTGCTTAATATCAAAATACTTTACCGGTTTTCCTCGGCTCAGGAAAATCACATTCATGTATCCGTCCTTCAAATCCTCCATCACACAATTGAAGACGCTTCTCATTTTTTCTCGAAGCATGCAATATACATCAGAATAATTAGAACTGATGTGCTGCACCAGGCTATGGCCATAAGGTTCACGGCATTTCGCTTCTACATAGAAATACTTGTCCCCGTTGTAGTAAAATCCATCCAAATTCGCATCATGACCAACGACAGTGTCCCGCTTCTGCTCAAAATAGAACTCCGTAGAACCAGAATAAGGAATATCTTTGGAAAGTAAATAAATCATCCTGCTGGAGGAAATCAGCGATGCCATTTTGGGCGGCTGCTTTCCTTTTTCCTTCAACTCTCCGCCATCGCCTTCCATGTATCTTTGTTTATGGACTGGATTCATTGCAGCAAGGTAATTTTCCCATGCTTTATTTTCCATATAGGAGTCATAATAATTTCCGTTATTTACCTGATAACCTGAATTAATATGATGTCGAGTGCACTCTTCTCTTACAACTGCATCTGTAAAGTCCTTCTGAACGCTCATGATATTCCCCTTTCTGCAAAAATTGGGCATGCGCGAGCATGCCCAATTCAACATTTACAGTGCCTTCAGCACGGCCTTGATAAACTCCCACATTCTGGCGGTGGAAGCGATACCCAGGCGTTCGCGGCTGGTGTGGATGTCGTGCATCTCCGGGCCGATGGAAACAGCGTCCAGGCCCTGGATCTTTTCACCCAGCAGACCGCACTCCAATCCCGCGTGGATGGACACCACGGCGGGGTCTGCATCGAACATCTTCTTGTACTCGTCCACCATCACATCCCGCAGGACAGAGTCAGCCTTGTACTCCCAGGCGGGATAGTGGCCCCGGGACTCATACTTGGCCTCGTACATACCGGCCAGCTTTTCCAGCCGGTCCAGCAGCTCCAGCTTCTCGCCGTTGACGCTGGAGCGGACGGAGAAGGTCATGTCGAACTGCTCCTTGTCCAGCTTGGCAACGCCCATGTTCAGGCTGGTCTGCACCAGACCGGGCATGTCGGCGCACATGGCCTGGATGCCGTTGGGTGCGCCGCAGAGCAGGCCGATGACCTTGTCGGAATCCTTGGTGGACAGGGCATTGCCGCCCAGGGCATCCACATTGTCCGCATAAATGAGAGCATCGGGCTCGTTGTACTCGGCGCGGACCTTGGCCTGCAGGGCCTCGGCAACGCCGTTGATGCGCTCGATCTCCATGCCCATGGCCACCAGGGTGGCGGTGCAGCTTCTGGGGATGGCGTTGTCCTTGCTGCCGCCCTCCAGGCCCGTCAGGCACACGGGGAACAGCTTGGTCACGCCGTCCAGGAACTCGCCCATGATCTTATTGGCATTGGCGCGGCCCTTGTCGATCTCCACGCCGGAGTGACCGCCGGCGAGACCGTCCACCACCAGCTTGACGCAGGGGCCGTAGACCGCATGACGGGAGACGGGCAGAATCACATTGGCCCGGGCACCACCGGCACAGGAAACAGTGAAGACACCCTCCTCCTCGGAGTCGATGTTCAGCAGCTTCTTGCCGCGCAGCTGTGACAGATCGATGCCAGCGGCACCGTACATGCCGGTCTCCTCGTCCACGGTGATGACCACTTCCAGTGCGGGATGGGGAATGGACTTGTCGGCAAGCAGTGCCAGGGCGTAGGCCACGGCGATGCCGTCGTCGCCGCCCAGGGTGGTGCCCTTGGCGAAGACATAATTGCCGTCATGGGTAATGTCCAGACCGTCAGTCTCGAAATTGATGGGGCACTCAGGGTCCTTCTCGCAGACCATGTCCATGTGGCCCTGGATGATAACGGGCTCGTGGTCCTCATAGCCCTCGGAGGCAGGTCCGAAGAGGATGACGTTGTTCAGCTCGTCCTGGATATAGGGGATATTCTGCTCTTTGGCAAAGGAAACCAGATAATCGGAGATGATCCTGGTGTTTCCGGAGCCGTGGGGCATGGTGCACAGCTTCTCGAAATAGCCGAAGACGGATGCGGGCTCCAGGCCCGCCAGACGAAGGGCCTCCATCTTACTCACCCCGCTCGATGCGGATGACCTTGCCCATGTTCCACAGGCGGACGACGGTCTTCTCGGCCTCTTCCTTACCGCCTGCATCGTCATAGTCGACGAAGGTGGTCTGTGCGCCGCAGTCCAGGCACTCAACATAGCAGTTCCAGCCGCCCTCGTGCATCAGCTGGCCCACGCCGCGGCAGTGGGGGCAGTCTTCCAGCTCGTAGTAAGTGATGTTGTTATCCATGGTAAAAACTCCTTTTCTTATCGGAAAATGGTTCCGTCGTCGGCAATGGTCTCCAGACGGTGATAGAACGAAAAATCGGGTTTATATTCGCTCAGCTCGTTTTCAATGGCAGTGATGATAAGTTGGGGATTCAGGCTGGGATTCTGAGCGCAGATCCGGACATTGATCCGAAGCATCCAGTCATTATCCCGCACCATCTGCAGCCCAAACATCATGGGGATGATGTCCTGCTCCGTGGGGCCGTTCTTGCCCCGCTTGGTGACGATCAGACTCTCCCGGTTCAGCAGCGTCTCAATGGCTTCTGCGGCTCCTGCGGGAATACCGGCATCATATTCCAGAAAAATCGCCACATCCAGATGGGTCAGATGCTTGATCTTACGGTCGCTTTCGTAGCACTCGCGCACCCGAACACCGTCGGGCAGGGCTCTGTTGAGCTTCTCCCTGATCTGCTCACAGGAAAGCTCCTCCTGCCCCACCAGCTCAAAGTCCAGGATCTCGCACAGGCTCCCGGAGCCCAGGCTCAGGGGCAGAGCGATGGAGACCATGGCCCTGGGAGAAAAGCCCTGGGTATGCTTCAGGTTCAGTCCGGCCCGCTTGAAGGCCCGCTGGAACACGCGCATCAGGTCCAGATGGGAAATGTAGATGGCAACTCCCTGCTTCTGAAACAGCAATCTCTTAGGCATCGCACTTGACCTCCTTCAGCAGGCAGTTGGCACCGCATCCGGCGCAGCCGTGGCGGCAGTCGGGGGTGACCCTGGACTCGTAGGCGGTGTGCCGCTCCCGCAGGAGGAACTTCTTGGTCAGGCCCACATTGATGTGGTCCCATGCCAGGAGCTCGTCCTCACCGAAGCCACGGGTGGTGTAGAACTCCGGGTCCACGCCGCACTTCTCGAATGCGTTGATCCAGGCCTCGTGCTTGAAATACTCGTCCCAGCCGTCCAGCTTGGCACCATTGCGGGCAGCTTCCGCGATGACAGGGGCGATCCGGCGGTCGCCGCGAGCCATGACGGACTCCAGGCGGCTGATCTCCGGGGTATGGTAGTTGTAGTCGATGGACTTGGAGTAGAAATGGCTCTTCAGGAGCTTGCACCGGCGCAGGTACTCGGCCATGGTGATCTGCTGCTCCCACTGGAAGGGGGTGTGGGGCTTGGGCACGAAGAAGGCCGTGGCCACATGGATGCGCAGACCCCGCTTCTTGGCGGTGCCGCACTCCTTCCACTTGAGGATGATTTTGTAAACGAGATCCGCAATGGCCAGCACGTCCTCGTCGGTCTCCGTGGGCAGGCCCAGCATGAAATAGAGCTTGACATTGCTCCAGCCGCCGGAGAAGGCATTCTCACAGGTGGTCAGGATCTCTTCCTCGGTCAGATTCTTGTTGATGACATCCCGGAGCCGCTGGGAACCCGCCTCGGGGGCGAAGGTCAGGCCGGACTTCTTGCCGGTCTGGAGCCGCTGCATCAGCTCCCGGCTGAAATTGTCGGCGCGGAGAGAAGGCACGGACAGGCTCACATGGGTTCTTTCGCAGTAGGGGATCAGCTCGTCGGTCAGCTCCTTGAGCCCCCGGTAATCGGAGGTGGAGAGGCTGGACAGGGTGATCTCATTGGCACCGGAATCTTCCAGAGATTCGATGGCCTGCCGGCAGGCAACGGCGGCACTCTTGCGGCGGACGGGTCGGCAGGCGTAGCCCGCCTGGCAGAAGCGGCAGCCGCGAATACAGCCACGGAAGAGCTCGATGTTGGTCCGGTCGTGGACGATCTCCGTGGAGGGCACGATCATCTTGGTGGGATAGTAGGCCTTGTCCAGATCCTCGACGATGCGCTTGGTGTGGACCTCCGGCTGGCCCTCCCGGGCGATGATCTCCTTCAGGGTGCCGTCCTCATTGTAAATATGCTCGTAAAAGCTGGGAACATACACGCCCTCGATTTTGGAGACCTCCAGCAGGAACTGCTCCCTGGTCCAGCCCTCGGCCTTCGCCTTATCGTACAGGGACACGATTTCCACGGTAGACTCCTCGCCCTCGCCCAGGGAGAAGAAGTCGAAGAAGGGAGCCAGGGGCTCCGGATTGCAGGTGCAGACACCACCGGCGAAGACCATCTGCTCCAACCCAACGCGGTCCTTGGCGTAGATGGGAACCCCCGCCAAGTCCAGCATGTTGACGATGCTGGTGTAGGCCATCTCGTAGCCGATGGTGAAGGCGATCATGTCGAAATCCTTCACTGCCCTTTGGCTCTCCAGGGCCCACAGGGGCAGACCGTGCTCGCGCATTTTGGCTTCCAGATCGCCCCAGGGGTGGAACACCCGCTGGCACCAGACGCCCTCCATCTCGTTCATCACGCCGTAGAGGATGCGCATGCCCACATTGGACATGCCGATCTCATAGGTATCCGGGAAACAGAAGGCCACATTCACCCGGACGGAAGCCGGGTCCTTTTGAATTTCATTGAATTCGCCGCCGGTGTAGCGGGCAGGCTTCTGCACACCGGGCAGGATTCGATGTAACAAATCGGTCATAGTGATACCTCATTTATAGTTCTTAACCATATCATTGTACTCCCAAATCCCGCATTTTGCAACAGATATTTCTTGCCACCCGCCCGCCGTCCAGGGGATAAACGGGAATGAGGTTGAAAACCGTCTGTACTAGCCCCGCCACAGCCAGCTCCGGGAACCATTTCCAGGCGAAAATGGTCACGGCCCCCGCCACGGGACCTCCCAGGGCGCAGATCACTTCAACTCCCGGCTCCATGGGCCCCGCCTCGATCCGCGCCCCGCTGGGGCGGAAAACAATGCCCAGAACCGGGACACCCAGAAAATACATGGCTGTAAGATGCCCAAGCTCATGGACCGCCGCCGCCAGGACGATTCCAAGCAATACCCGCAAAGGCAGGAGCAAGACCGCCAGCCCCAGCACGATCCATGCTCCCCCTTCCACTCTAACGCGGCCCAAGGATCATCCCGCCCACATACCGCGCCAGGGCATCATACTGCCGCGCCACACCGCAGACCGTCAACACACCAAATCCCAACACCCACCAGGGCCAGCGGCCCCTGGGCTTACCATAACGAATTCGATAGCTCATAGCATCCCTCCCCTACAGCTTACGGCTCCGAAATGCAAAAATACCGTGAAGCCCGAAGGCTCCACGGTATCGATTTTACAGTTTGTTGATCTCCATCTGCAGATTTTCCAGGAACCGGCCCGCGTGGGCACCGTCCATCTGGGTGTGGTGGAACTGGAGGGAAATGGGGAGCGTAAACCGGAAGAAACGCCTGCGGTAGCGGCCCCAGATCATAAAGGGGTTGTTGAAAATGCCGCTGTTCATGCCAACGGCTCCGTCCAGCTCCGTGTCCACGATGGCGGAGGTGCCGATGACCATGCTGTTTTCCGACAGGTCCCGATCCTCGCAGCTCTGGGCCACGCGGGTGGTGTGCTCCAGATATTCCCGGTTGAACTGTTCCAGATCCTCGGAAAAGAGGATGTCGCAGGAGCTGACCTCGCCGGTGCAGTTCTTGACAATGGTATTGACGGCGATGGTGTCGTACCGGATCAGGTCCTGGCCCACGGGGAGGATGTAAAACTCCTTCACCCCGGATGCCGCCTTGCCGATGCACCAGTCCAGGAGCATGTTGAATTTCAGCCCCCGCTTTTTCGACACCCGGACCAGATTCGTCACATCCACGGTCTTGAAAAAGGTCACCATTGGATTGGGTGCCTTCATCCACAGCTCATAGGCCATGGCACGGGTGGTGGTTTTCGGATCGATGATTTCGGGCATGGTAGACCTCCTTTGATGTGTAACAACAATGATATATCGCTCGCGCGATATGATATACAGCCTTGCCGCATGATATATTTCTGCGAAATGGGATATAATATCCGTTCCTTCATACGCCTCAGCGTATATCACCCGCGCAGCGGATATCATGGCGGCAGCGATATCACCCGTTTCCGCAGGGAACGGATATCATTGAAAAAACCGTCGACGAATGTCGACGGTTTTTTCATGGTCGGAGTGGCGGGATTCGAACCCGCGGCCTCATGGACCCGAACCATGCGCGATACCAAACTTCGCCACACCCCGATAGCCAATACATTATAATGAATTTCCAGGCGGTTGTCAAGGGGTAAAACAGGTTGATTTTCCCCAGAAATCCTGCTAAACTATGAAAAAGGAGGTGTTTCCATGTTTCTGACCAAGCGCGGCAAGATTGCCGCATATTTAAAGACCGCTTCCCCCTCCCCTTTTCATGGACTGCTGGAACAGTGGCATGCAGGGCAGATGCGGGGGCGTCTGGAATCGCTGAGGCTCAGAAAGCTGGAATTTCACATTGACTGGCTCCCCGACTACAAGTGCATCGACATCCAGGGCCGCCGGGACCGGATGTATGTGGACATCCAGATCGAGCCCGCGTCCTTCACCATCGCCATGGATGAGGATGAGCCCGATGAGCACACGGAATACGCCCTTGTATCTGCCGAGGGCTATTACGACGCCCTGCGGGATACGCTCTGACTGCATAACGCCACCCCTCCTGGACATTCTATGGAAAAATGCCCAGGAGGTTTTTTATGTGCACTGCCATTTCCTTTCACGGTGACGGCCACTATTTCGGCCGGACCCTGGACCACACCTGCTCCTACGGCGAGGAGGTGGTCCTGACGCCCCGGAATTTCCCGCTCCCCTTCCGTCATGTCCGGGAGCTGGGCCGACACCACGCGATCCTCGGCATGGCCCATGTGGCGGGCGGGTATCCCCTTTACTACGATGCCATGAACGAGCATGGACTTTGCATGGCGGGGCTGAATTTTGAGGGCTTCGCCCGGTATGGGGGCATCGGGCGGGACCGGGTGGCGGCATTCGAACTGATCCCCTGGGTCCTGGGACAGTGCGCCAACCTGCGCGAAGCGCGGGAGCTGTTGAAAAACCTTTCCATTACGGAGGAGTCTTTTTCCGCAGAGTACCCTGCCGCGCGGCTCCACTGGCTTCTGGCGGACCGGACGGGTGCGCTGACCATCGAATCGTTGGCTGACGGGCTCCGGGTCTGGGAGAATCCCGTGGGGGTCCTGACCAACGCGCCGCCCTTTGGCGAGCAGATGCGCCATCTGTCAAGCTTCATGCACCTGAGCCCCCGTCAGCCGCATAATCATATATATCCGGAATGTGATCTGCCGCTCCACAGCCTCGGCATGGGTGCCGTGGGCCTGCCCGGGGATCTGAGCAGTCCCTCCCGGTTTGTCCGGGCGGTTTTTACCAAGAGCCACGCGGAAAATGGCGGCGTGGAACAGTTCTTCCACCTGCTGGATACGGTCCGTCAGACCAGAGGATGCTGTTATACCGAGGATGGCGCGCTGGAATTCACCCGCTACAGCTCCTGCTGTGATACCGTAAACCGCCGCTACTGCTATGTCACAGATACCAACCGCCGGATCACCGCCATCGCCATGGACCGGGAAAATCTGGAATATAACGCCCTGCGCCGGTGGAAGCTTCTGGAAAATGAGGACATCCTTTTGCAAAATTAAACAAATTTTGTATTTTTACACTTGCGTATACAACCGTTGTGCGATACAATAGCCCATATATTCGTTTTAGGAGAATCAGCTATGATCTATCACAACATTCTCGATGCCATGGGCCATACCCCCATGGTCCAGCTTCGCCGCATGGTCCCTGAGGGTGCGGCACGGGTCCTGGTCAAGTACGAGGGCCTGAATGTCGGCGGCTCCATCAAGACCCGCGTGGCCTACAACATGGTCATGGAGGCCGTGCGCCAGGGCAAGATCACCGAAGACACCATCATCGTCGAGCCCACCTCCGGCAACCAGGGCATCGGCCTTTCCCTCATCGGTGCCGTCCTGGGCTACAAGGTCCGCATCATCATGCCCGACTCCGTCAGTGTGGAGCGGCAGAAGCTCATGCGCCACTACGGCGCGGAGGTGGTCCTGGTCCACGACAAGGGCAACATCGGCGACGCCATCGAGGAGTGCTTACAGACCGCCCTGCGGATGCAGCGAGAGGACCCCAATGTGTTCGTGCCCCAGCAGTTTGAGAACCCCGCAAACCCCATGATCCACCGCCACCAGACGGGCCTGGAGATCCTGGAGCAGGTGGGCGGCCCCATTGACGGCTTCTGCTCCGGCATCGGCACCGGCGGCACCATCACCGGCATCGGCGAGACCCTGAAGGCCCTGAATCCCGACATGACCATCTGGGCCGTGGAGCCGGAAAACGCCGCCATTCTCGCCGGCGGCACTGTTGGAAGCCATCTGCAGATGGGCATCGGTGACGGCCTGATCCCCGCCATTTTGAACCAGGATATCTATTCCGACATCTACATCGTCTCCGATGACGAGGCACTGAAGACCGCCCGTGACCTGGCCCGGATGGAGGGTCTCATGTGCGGCATCTCCTCCGGCACCAATGTGGCCGCCGCCATTGCCATGGCCAAAAAGCTTGGCCCCGGCAAGACCGTCGTCACCATCCTCCCCGACACCGCCGAGCGGTACTTCTCCACGCCCCTGTTTGATGAATAAAACGAACCCCCTGCACCAACTGGGACAACTGGTGCAGGGGGCCTTTTTTACTTTTTGCGCTTTAAGAGGACGCCGCATCCGGCACCGCAAATCAGGCCAATGGCGGCGCAGGCGAGCCAGAGGTTGTCGTTGCCCTTGGGGACGGGGTCTGCAACCACGGGCTCGGTGGGGACAGGCTCCTCACCGGGAAGGACCAGGACCATGGCGGAGATGGGGGCCACCTCCACGGTGCCCTCGGCAGTGGCCAGGGCCCTGGTGCCCGCATCCTCGCCGTTGATGTGGATCTCCCAGCTTCCCTCCGGCAGGGTGACGGTGGTAGCTTCGGCGTTGGGGTTGAAGATCACGACCAGCTCATTCTGCTCGCCGTTTGCATCCTTGGCGATGTGGAAGCCCAGCACATTGAAGTCCAGTCCGGAAAGCTGGGTGATCTTCTCCGCGACCTCCTGGGCGGTGGTCATCCGCAGAGCGGAGTGCTCCCGGCGGAAGGCAATAAGTCCCGTGTAGTAGTCCACCACATCCTGGTACATGGGATCGGACAGGGTGTCCCATCTGATGGAGTTGATGGAATCGGGGGATTTGTAGGAATTGTGGTCAAAGCCGCCCTCGGGCAGGGGCTTGGAGCGGAGCATCTCTTCACCCGCCTGGAAGAAGGGGGTGCCCTGGCTCGTCATAACGATGGCGGCGGCCAGATTGTTCATGCGGACCCGCTCTTCCAGAGTCCGGTCCTGGGTGGACATGGTCAGCCGGTCGAAAAGGCTCAGTCCGTCGTGGCAGGAAACATAGTTGACCACCTGGCTGGGATTCTGGGCCCAGGTGGGATGTCCCAGGAAGGAATCCTTCACATTGGAGGCAAAGCCGCCCGCACCGGCGGCGTAACCGGTCTTGCTGGCGTTGGAATTGGAGCCCCGGACCGCATCGCGGATCATGTCGGAGAAGTAGGCCATGCCGGGCGTCTCCTTGGAATTGGCCTGGGTGGCCAGAACCACATTCTCCTTGGTGACCTGGGTGCCCATGTTCCAGCCCTCGGCGTAGAAGATCACGTGGGGATGGGTCTTGTGGACCTCCTCGATGACCTCGTTGACGGTCTGCACGTCGATCAGGCCCAGCAGGTCAAAGCGGAAGCCGTCCAGATGGTACTCGTCCGCCCAATACTTGACGGAATCGACAATGTACTTGCGGACCATGGACCGCTCGGAGGCGGTGTCGTTGCCGCAGACGGAGCCGTTGGAGTAGTTGCCCTCCTGGTCGATGCGGCTGAAATAGCCGGGGACGATGTTGTTGAAGCAGAAGCTCTCCGCGTCATAGACATGGTTGTAGACCACATCCAGAATGACGCCGATTCCGGCCTCATGAAGCCCCTGGACCATCTGCTTGAACTCCTTCACACGGACCTCGCCGTGGTAGGGGTCCGTGGAGTAGCTGCCCTCAGGGACATTGTAGTTGACGGGATCGTAGCCCCAGTTGAAGCCCGCCTCGGGGTTCATCTCGTCCACGGAG
The DNA here is from genome assembly GCA_045125955.1 of Faecousia sp. Taxonomy (GTDB): domain Bacteria; phylum Bacillota; class Clostridia; order Oscillospirales; family Oscillospiraceae; genus Faecousia. The sequence goes on along the minus strand of JBGVNV010000106.1, from coordinate 24,626 downwards.
GCATAGTCATAGCTGGGCAGCAGGTGGATGTGGGTGATGCCCAGATTCTTGATGTGGTCCAGCCCCGTGGGGATGCCGTCAGAATTGGTGGTGCCGGTCTGGAGCAGGCCCAGGAACTTGCCGGACTGGGTGATGCCGGAGCTGGGATCGGAGCTCAGGTCCCGGACATGGAGCTCGTAGATGACCGCATCGGTGATCTCGCCGGAGGTGTGGGGGATCTTGTCATTCTCCCAGCCCACGGGGTCTGTCGAATCCAGATCGAGGACCATGGCCCGCTTGCCGTTGACGCCGGTGGTCCGGGCGTAGGGATCACAGGCCTCCCGGACTTCACCATCGACCTCAACACTGTAGGTATAGTAGGTGCCGTTCAGATTGCCCTCAACCACTGCAACCCAGGTACCATTGACATCGGCAGTCATGGGAATGGAGCCCAGCATGATGTCCAGGCCGGTCTCGCCGCCGTTGTCGTAGAGCATGACAGTAACAGCGTCAGCCGTGGGAGCCCAGACACGGAAGGTGGTCTGCTCCGGGGTCCAGGTGGCACCCAGATCGTCGCCCTCGTAGGTATACTTGTCCTCGAAAACTGCAGTGGAATACCAGATGGGCATCCGCACCTCCCGGCTCTCCGCGCCGTAGGTCAGGGTGTAGGCGGCGGTCACATCGATGGGCTCGGCGGTGACGATGGTGTAGATGTTCTTCTCACCCGCGATGACGTCGGTGATGGTCATTGCGCCATCGGGGCCCGTGAGGGTGAATGCGGCGGTGTCGCTGACCGCGCCGGACATGGCGGCCCGCAGGCCCAGGGGCTCGGAATAGGCAGTGTCCCGGATGCGCACATCCTGGTCGGCAAACGCCATGGGGACCAGCCCTGCGGCGAAGAACACTGCCAGCGCAAAGGCCAGCATCCGCGTCAAAAATCTTCTCATAATGCTCTCTCCTTATTCAATTTCGGCAGAAAATGCCTGGATACATCGATTATACTCTAAGTAAGAGCTAATGTAAAGGAAATCGCGCAACCGATCCCGCAAAAAATCCCGGCTGCAAATGCAGCCGGGATGATGTTCAAGAGGGGAAAATATTGGTGACCAAAATCAGCAGGGGCAGGAGCATGCTGAACATGCAGATCATCCAGGGATACACGGTCTTGCGGGAGAGGAACATCATGGCGAGGCATCCGCCGGTGACGCCCATGGGGCCGTAGACCGCCAGCTCCTTGGAAATATACTGGGCGTACTCACCGGTGGTCTGCAGATTCAGACCCACGGGATCGGGCAGGACGTTCCAGTTGAGCCGCGCAAAATAGAGCATCAGCCAGAGCACGGGGATGGCCAGCAAAACCTTGCGGCTGGCCCAGACCCAGGGCTTTGCCTTTTTCCAAACGGCCTGTGCCTTCTGATATCCATGATTGGCCTTCTCCACGTAGGGCTGGGCCTTCTGCCGCAGCTCGCTGAATTTGGCCGTAAGCTGTTCCAGTTGTTTCATAAGCCACCTCCGGCTTTCATAATCTTTGATTATCATACCACAGATCGCGCCCGCTTTCAAGTGGCAGATATTTCATCATAAGTCCCCTTTTTTGGACTTTGTCCGTGTTATGATATGGTCACAAAACACAAGGAGGTATGACCCATGCAAACCATCTACACCAACAGCCCTTACTGTGAGAGAAGCTTCCGCTTCACCGGCCGCCGGAGCCTTTTCTGGAACAAGGTGGCCGACGTGCTCCTGTGCGGAGCCTGCACCATGGGTGTCATCGTGTCCATGTTCTTCCTGTTTACCCTGTGATCAGCGGGCATTGTCCCGGTAGAGCCTGGCCAGGCCCTTGATAATGAGGTGCCGGTCATAGACGATCTCGTTGTGGCAAAGGGGCACAATACGCTTTGCCAGTCCGCCGGTGGCGACAATGGTGAAATCCCAGCCGGTCTCAGCGCGGAACCGGTCGATCATGCCGTCCAGCATGGAGGCGGTGCCGAACATGATACCGCTGCGCATGGCATCGGCGGTATTGCGGCCCAGGGCCTGCTTCGGACTGTCCAGCTGGATGCCGGGGAGCAGGGAGGTATTGCCCGTCAGGGCTTCCAGACTGATCTTCACGCCGGGGCAGACACAGCCGCCCAGGTGGGCACCATTGGGATCCAGAACCGCCATGGTGGTGGCGGTGCCCATATCGATGATGATCAGCGGCGGCTTATGCTCGCTGAGGGCCGCCACATCCGCCGCCACCAGATCCGCGCCCATCTGGCCGGGATTTTCCAGCCGGATGTCCAGGCCCGTCTTCAGTCCGGGCCCCACCACCAAGGGCTCCGTGTTCAAAAGCTTTCGGATGGCGGTCCGCACGGAATTCAGCACCTGGGGCACCACGGAGGCAATGATGACGCCCTCGATGGAAGCCATATCGATGCCGTAAATTTCAAAAAGGGTCTTTAAGTCGATGCAGTAGGTGTCCGAGGTCTTCACCCGGTCGGTGTTGATGCGGCACTCGAAGCGGATGTCGCTGCCCTCCACGCCGCCAAGGGTGATGGTGGAGTTGCCGATCTCAATGGTCAGGATCATTTCAGCTCCTCCTCATCGCCGTAGCGGAAATTAAAGCAGCGCAGAATTTTGCCGTCCTCCACCTCGATGATGCCCGCACTGCCGCCCCAGGAGCCGCAGGAGCCGCAGGAGCCGGGATTCAGGATCCAAAGACCGTCCTCATAGCGGCAATCGGCAATGTGGGTGTGGCCGTAGAGCACCGCCTGGACCCTGGCCTTCCGGGCATCCCGGATCAGCAGGCCCGTGGTGCTCTTGACCCCGTGGCGGTGGCCGTGGGTCAGGTACAGGTCCACATCGAAGAGCCGTTCAATGGAAATGTCCTGGGCATAGGGCGGGGTCCGGTACCGGTCACAGTTGCCGGGGACCTGGCGGAAGGGGATCTGGGGATACTCCTCATGGATCAGGCATCCGTCATCATAGTAATCGCCCAGATGGACGATGGCATCGGGCTTGACCGTATGGATGCACCAGTGCATAAAGGAAGTTCCGCTGTGGGAATCCGAAAGGACCAGAATTCGCTTCATAAGCTTGCGCCTCATTTCATAATAGTATAGAGCTATTATATCAGCCCAGCGAACAGGAGGCAATCGAATGTTTCAAAAAAACGGTGATTTTTCCAAGTCCGACTTAGAGCGGATGCTCCGGAGCCCTGAAGCCCAGGCCCTTCTGGCCCGGCTGCAGCAGCTGGACCAGGCCGCTTTGCAGAATGCGGTTGACAAAGCCTTCCGGGGCGACACCGCCGGGGCGAAGGAGGCCCTCTCTCCCCTCCTGGCCGACCGGCAGGTGCAGCAGCTTTCGGAGCAGATGAGGGACGGCCATGGCGGAGTTTGAAGACAAGCTCAGCTCCATTCTGGGGAACCCCGAGCTCATGGGGCAGATCATGTCCATGGCCGGGAGCCTGAACCAGCAGGCCGCGCCCCCTCCTCCGCCGCCATCCCCCACCATGCCCTTTGATCCCGGGGCCATGGCGGGGATGATGCAGATGCTCCAGGCCACCCAGCTGGAGCCCCGGCAGCGGAACCTCATCCAGGCCCTGCGGGGGTTCGTGCCGGATGACCGGCTGGTGCGGCTGGAGAAGGCCATGCAGGCGAGCCTCATCGCCCGCTTTGCATCCCACGCCATGAACCGGGAGGGACGATGATGTACAACCACTATATCCCCCAGTCCGACGGCTCCTACCGCCGCAGCAACCCCGCAGACCATCGCAGACCCCCACCGCCGCCGAAGCCAAAGCCAGAACCGGAATGTCCCCCGGCGCCGCCCCGGCCCGTTCCACCTCCGCCGCCCCCATGCCCGCCCCAGACGGGCATCCTGGATTTTCTGAAGGGACTTCTCCCCCGCTCCATCGACACGGCGGACCTGATGATCGTGTTTCTGCTCCTGCTGATGAACAAGGACGACGAGGGCGGCCTGAGCCCGGTGCTGACGCTGGCACTGTACTTCCTGTTATAGAAACAGTAGGGCGTGCGGCACTGCCCACGCCGACCGCCTACGAAGACCGAGCGTGCAACAAGTCAGCACGTCATTGCGAGCCCGTAAGGGCGTGGCAATCTCCTGGTACATCGTTGCAGCCTGTACGGTTTACCGGGAGATTGCCACGTCGCTTCGCTCCTCGCAATGACGTGGTAACTTACGGTCGGTCCTTCTAATGTTACCTATGTGGACATCCAGCATGGTCGGCGGGGGCAATGCCGCCCGCCCTACAGTTTACGACCGAACATGTTTAGACGCTTACAGCCCCCGGCAGACACCTCTGCCGGGGGCTGTACTTGCATTTATCTTGACTTCGTGATAAAATGAAGTAAACAGTTAGACAAACTTGAATTTTGCAAGGGAGCGTGATTTTATGAAAAGATTGATCGCATTCGTTTTCGTATTGGGCTGTGTGCTTGGCTTGTTTGGTTGTACAATGCAATCTGAATTTGCGATCAGTATTGTCGTTCCTTCCGGAAGCCAGGGTGAATTTATCTACTCCGATGAAGAAATATCTTCCCACAAGAGCCGATTGGAAATCAAGTCCATCGATATGCCTGAAGATGCTGAATTCGTATTAATGCCTGTTGATGAAATGCAGGAGAATGTCTATGAATGTACAAATTTCCCCAAGGGAGAACCCATGCTGATTGATGCAGAAAAAGGAGCATGGTACAAAATTGGTATCGCCATGGAAAATCCCACGGATGAGGACATTGTTGTGGTATTCCATATCGTAAATGCAAAAGTAAGAATTGAGTAAATTCCCAGAAACTTAAAAACCTCCGCTTACGCGGAGGTTTTTGTCATTCAATCATCATTTTCCATGAACACTTCCCATGCGGCGGCTTCCAGCTCGCCGCATTCGTTCAGGATATTGCCATCCTCGTCCCGGACCTCGTAGGTCATCTGCTCGCCGCCCAGGGATGCGCTTCCATCCAGGGCCAGGAGCATTCTGTACCAGTTCTCGGTCAGCACCAGATCCAGAAGCTTATGCAGCGTCTCCTGATCCGCTCCGGCACGGACCAGCTCTCTGACCATCGCACCAACGGTCGATTCCGTTTCCGGGGAGCAGTATTCGCGCAGGATGGATTCCTTTTCTTCAAAGCAAAGGCGGACAAATTCTTCACCGGTCATCGCTCATTCTCCTTCATAATAATCCACATCGTCCCCGATGCGGTAGATCTTGTTGGTATCCATGCCCCAGATGCCGATTTTGCCGGAATCGGGGTACATGGTCACATCCAGATCGTGGACGATATCAAAATCCAGATAGACCAGCATTTCCGTTTCCGAGGTATTGGTCAGCTTGTGGGCTCCGTTCTCTCCGGCGGGGAAGAATAACAGGTCCCCCGCTTTGACCGCCCGCTCCCCCTCCGGGGTGCGAAGCAGGCCCTCGCCCCGCAGAATGAAGAAGGTCTCCTCATTTTTCAGGTGGTAGTGGTACGGATACGCCGACTTTCCCGGCGGGAGCTCGTAGACCCGGACCAGCGTATTGGCCTCGTGGACCGCCAGGAAATCCCGGCGGATGAATTCGTATCCCTCGGCCCCGCGTTTGTGCTTTCGGGGCAGGTCGTCGATGTTTTGATACTTCACAGCCCCAGCTCCTTCATCTTCCCGCGCAGGCTCATAAGGTCATCAAAGGCCTCGGGCCGCTTGCTCACATCCCGCAGGAGGGCACTGGGATGGAACGTTGCCATCATCCAGAAATCCCCCCGCCTGAACCACTGGCCATGCTGGCGGGTGATGCGAAAATCCGGGTCGATGAGCTTCTTCGCGGCGATTCGGCCCAGACACACGATGATCTTCGGCTGGATCAGGGCCACCTGATTGCGAAGAAACCCGATGCAGGCCTCCTGCTCCGTCTCCAGGGGATCCCGGTTCCGGGGCGGGCGGCACTTGACGATATTGGCGATGTAGCAGTTGGCATTTCGGTCCAGGTCCAGGATGGACAGCATATCGTCCAGGAGCTTTCCCGCGGGGCCCACGAAGGGCTCGCCCTGGAGGTCCTCCTGCTCGCCGGGGCCCTCGCCCACGAAGAGCACATCCGTATCCCGCCGGCCCACGCCGAAGACCACGTTATGCCGGGTCTCGCACAGGCCGCAGCCGGTGCAGCTCAGGCAGCTTTGCTCCAGTTGTTCCCAGGTCTGCATATCAGCGTCTCCTTCTCTTGGCGGCAGCCTTGCGCTTCTTTCTGTTGCGGTAGCGGACGGTATTGACGATGCGAAGGGTCACGACCAGCACGAACAGGCCCGCAACCACACCCAGAACGATCTTCAAAATGCCGTTCCACAGGTCCAGAGAGTCGTCGCCCTCCTGCTTGCTGCCGGAGCCGGACTTCTTCGCCTGGGCCACATCGGAGGCACTCAGCAGATCCTGCTGGGCCAGGCAGGTATCCCCGTACCAGACCCGGACGGTGCCGATCTTGTCGCCCTTGCTGATGGGCGCGGTCAGACCGCCCTCCACCAGGGTATAATCGTAACGGATGGTCTCAAAATTCGCATCCACGGGCACCGCCGCGCTCATTTCCTGGGAAATGGTGCCGAAGGCGTTGTGGTCGCCGCCGCTGACGGCGAACTGAGCACCCACCTGGGTGGAATTCAGGACCTGCATGGTGGTGAAATTCTTGTAGGCAAAGTTCAGGAGGCCGGAGGTCTCCTCGAAATTGCCGTAGCGGGTGAAGGAGTAGCCGTCGGGACCGTAGGTGGCCTTGGCACCCAGCACCACGCTCAGAAGCTTCATGCCGTTCTTCTCCGCCAGAGCCACCAGACACCGGCCCGCCTTGCTGGTGTTGCCGGTCTTGCCGCCCAGGACCCGGGAATCCACCACATTGGGATAGCCGTTGCTGCGGATGAGGAAGTTCGTGGTCTTCAGCTCCCGGGCCTCGGAGAGGTTGGTGGCGGGGACGGTATACTCGGTGGTGGTGAAGATCTCCTCAAAAATAGGGTACTGCATGGCCGCGGCGGCGATCTTTGCCATGTCCCGGGCGGTGGTATAGTGGTCATCATGGTGCAGGCCGTGGGCATTCATGTAATGGGTGCCGGTGCAGCCCAGCTCCTGGGCTCGCTGGTTCATCAGCTCCACGAAAGCTTCGATGGAGCCGGCGTTGTGGACCGCCAGAACGGAGGCCGCATCGTTGCCGGACTTGACCATCAGGCAGTACAGCAGATCCCGGACGGACATCTCCTCGCCCACCTTCAGGGCCACATTGGAGCCGCCGGGCTCCTGGTCCGCAAGGCCCGCCTTGGTAACGGTGACCATCACATCCAGGTCAGGCTGCATCTCAATGGTCATCAGACAGGTCATGATCTTGGTCAAGCTTGCAGGATAGAGCTTTTCGTCGATATTCTGACCGAAGACCAGGGTATCGGAGCCCAGATCGTAGAGCAGCGCGGCCTTGACCTTGCCGCTGTAATCATCGGTGCCCGTCAGGGGCTTTTTTGCATCCAACGTCCGGGAACCGTACTCCACGCTGGCATCGCCCTGGAAGCCCACGGGCATGGTGGGCTCCGTCTCGATGATGGGAATGGTGGTCTCCAGGGGCGTGGTGGTCTCCACGGGAGCGGAGGTCTCAGGCACGTCGGACTCAGTGGCCCGGACGGGGGCGGCGGCACTGACCAGGAGCATCAGGGCCGTCAGCGCGGACAGCAAACGAAATTTTTTCATAAACATCACCAATATCCTCTCGCCGGACTTGTCCGGCTGTCAAAAATTGTGTATAATGGTCGAAACGGGGCGAACCTTCCTGAGAAGTCCCCGAAGATACCATAATATTATAGCATCGATTCCGCCCCTAGTCAATGAAAGGAGGGGCAGCCGTGAAAAATAAGACAACCGCCATCCTCGCCGCCCTGGTGCTCCTCTTCGGCGGCTTTACCGGCGGATTCTTCCTTGGGCGCAACACCCGCGTCGGGACCATCCAGACCACGAAGACCGTCTACGAAACCGTCCCCGGCGAGACGGTGATCCTCATGCAGGAGGTCCTGGTGACCCTGCCGCCGGAAACCTCCGCAGCCACAGAACCCGAAGAGACCATCCCCTCCCGGTCGAATCCCTCCACCCAGACGGACAAGCCCAAAGAGACCAAGCCGAAGAAGGAGGAAGTCACCTTCCCCGTGAACATCAATACCGCTTCGGCAAAGGAGCTGGACGCTCTGCCCGGCATCGGCGAAGTCCTGGCCCAGCGGATCATCGACTACCGAAATGCCAACGGTCCCTTCCAAAGTGTCGACGACCTCATCAAGGTCAAGGGCATCGGCGAGAAGACCCTGGCAAAAATCAAACCCTACGCCACCGTATAGGAGGTTATTTTATGAAAAAGATCCTTGTTGTGGATGACGAGGCCCTGCTGGTCAAGGGCATCCGATTCAACCTGCAAAATGACGGCTACGAGGTCATCACCGGCTCCGACGGCGTTCAGGCTGTGGAGCTGGCCCGGAGCCAGGACCCGGACCTGATCGTGCTGGATGTGATGATGCCCCGGCTGGACGGCCTGGGAGCCTGCTCCAAGATCCGGGAGTTTTCCGATGTGCCCATCATCCTGCTGACCGCCAAGGCCGAGGATATGGACAAGCTCCTGGGCTTCGACCAGGGCGCGGACGACTATCTGACCAAGCCATTCAACATTCTGGAGCTGAAGGCCCGCATCCGGGCCCTCCTGCGCCGCAGCGGCAGCCCCGCCAAGAAGGAGGAGCCGAAAAACGAGCTGGTGGGCGGCCACATACGCCTGGACCTGGACGGACGAAACGCCTACAAGGGCACGGAGCCGGCAGACCTGACCGCCAAGGAATTCGACGTCATCGAGTTCCTCATGCGCAATCCCAACCGGGTCTACTCCCGGGAAAATCTGCTGGATACCATCTGGGCTTACGAATACCGTTCGGACATCCGGACCGTGGATGTCCACATCCGCCGTCTGCGGGAAAAGCTGGAGGAGAATCCCGCAGAGCCGAAACACATTATGACGAAGTGGGGCGTTGGCTATTATTTCAAGAAATAAACCGCGCAAACTGCGCTACGGCAGCAACCAGCTGCGCTATGCGGTGGTCTACATCGCACTGACCGTGATCGTCATGCTGTTTCTGAACTTCTACTGCTCCTGGACCAGCCAGCAGCTCTTCTACCGCAGCAAGCACACGGCCATGATGGACAAGCTCCTCCATGTCTCCTCTGCCCTGGGTCAGGAGGAGGTCCTGAACCCAGACACGGCCCGTTCCGCCGTGGGGACTCTGGGCAATCTGAAGACCGCCCGGCTGGTGGTCACCGACGATGCGGGCCGGACCCTCTATGACTCCGCCGGGGACAACATCCAATACTGCCTCTTCCCCGAAGTGGTCCAGGCCCTCCGGGGCAACGATGTCATCACCATCGACTACCGGGACGGTGTCATGACCTCCCGGGCCGCGGCCCCCATTCTGAGCTATGGCAAGCTCACCGGCTGTGCCTACATTCTGGAATACGACACGGCCCAGGGACAGCTCATCCACAATCTGCAGATGAACATTCTGACCGTTTCCCTGATCGTCATCGGCATCGTGGCCGCGTTCAGCATCATCAATTCCAACATCTTTACCCGCCGCCTGCGGCAGATTATGGCCTCCATCCGGGTCATCCGGGAGGGCGACTACTCCCACAAGGTCCGGCTCGGTGGTCACGACGAGCTGACGGTCCTGGCCCAGGAATTCAACGACCTGACGGACAGGCTCTGCCAGTCCGAGGAGATGCGCCGGCAGTTTGTCTCCGATGCCTCCCATGAGCTGAAAACGCCCCTGGCCTCCATCAAGCTTCTGTCAGACTCCATTTTGCAGAACGACATGGATGTGGACACCGTCCGGGAGTTCGTGGCGGACATCGGCGACGAAGCCGACCGGCTCACCCGCATGAGCGGCAAGCTCCTGTCCCTGACCAAATTCCACCCGGAGACCGGCAGCGACTGCGAGATCACCTATTTCCGCCCCACCATCGAGCGTGTCCGGCGGATGCTCTCCACCATCGCGGACATGGCCTGCGTGGAGCTGCGGACAGAGATCGTTCGGGACTCTTCTATTTTAATTATGGAAGACGACCTCTATCAGATCATCTTCAATCTGGTGGAAAACGGCATCAAGTACAATCTCCCCGGCGGCACCCTGACCATCCGGCTGACCCGGATGGCGGACAAGGCGGTGCTGACCATCCGGGATACCGGCATGGGCATCCCCGCCGATTCCATCGATAAAATTTTTGACCGCTTCTACCGGGTGGACAAGGCCCGGTCCCGCCAGAGCGGCGGCAGCGGCCTGGGTCTTGCCATCGTCAAGGAGATGGTGGAGCGCAACCACGGCACCATCGCCGTCAACAGCTCCGACGCGCCTCCCACGGGCACGGTCTTCACCCTGGTCTTCCCGGCATTTGATATGGAGGTGACGGAATGAAACGAGCCATTCTCCTGCTGCTCTGCCTGAGCCTCCTGTTCACCGGCTGCGCAAGGCCCAGCTTTACGGAGCCCGGCATCTTCTATTACCACCGCACCGACACCGCCTACCGGGGCAGCGAGGGCGTGGTGGCCCCGGAAACGCGGGAGCTGGCGGGAATCTCCGATGACCTGAAAACCCTGCTTTCCCTCTACTGCGAGGGACCCAGGGATCCTGCTCTGGAAAGTCCCCTGCCTTCCGATGCTGCCGTGCTGGGTCACACCCTCTACAATCAGGTGCTGACCCTGCGGTTCAACGACAGCCTGTCCGAGCTCACCGGTGTGGAGCTGACGGTGGCCGCCGGGTGTCTTGCCCGAACCTTCCTGCCCCTGACCGGGGCCACCACCCTGGTCCTCACCGCCGACGGCGGGTTTCTCAACGGCGAAACCTCCCTGCGTGTCACCCTGGAGGACCTGAATTTCCAGGACGACAACCTGGATCTGCTCCATGCGGAGTTCCCCGTCTACTATGCCTCCCCGGACCGGCGGTATCTCATAAAGGAGACCATCTCCCTCCGGCATACGGCCCCAGAGGAGCTGCCCATGTACCTGCTGGAGCAGCTTCTGACGCCCCCCGCCGGGACCACATTGCGCTCTGCCCTGCCCTCCGGCACCTATTTCAACTCTGTCACCGTGGAGAACGGTCTTTGCACCGTGGATGTCAGCGAGGAATTCGACAGCCGCCGGTTCTATTCCATGTCCGCCCAGAGCCTGAGCCTGCTGAGCATCGTCAACACCATGACCGCTCTGGAGGAGATCGACCGGGTGGAGATCACCGTGGAGGGAAAGCTTCTGATCCGCTACGGTGCCCTGTCCATTCCGGGGCCGCTGGTGATGGATGAGCGGTGTGTGGGACCCGTGCGAACGGCTCTGGGCGAGATCGAAGCGGTCCTCTATCTGGTCCACGGCAGTGAGGGCCTGTTGGTCCCCATTCCCGCGCGGCTCCGCCCCGGTGCCTCCTCCACCATCCCTGAATTGGTGGTCAAGAGCCTGCTTTCCGACCCCGGCACCAACGGCATCCGCAGCTGCATCAGCCCGGGGACCAGGCTCCTTTCCGCGAAGGTGGACGACGGCATCTGCACCGTGGACCTGAGCGGCGAATACCTGAACCAGCCGGAAAACCTGGACTGGTCCAACCGGGTTCTGGTGGCGTCCCTCTGCGCCATCGAGGGTGTAAATGGCGTGAAAATTCTCGTCAACGGCTCTGTCCCCGCCGAATTTGAGGGCACCTGGAACGGGATTTTGACCCCGATCGACACCTGGTTTTTGTGACACAATGACGACTCCGACGGAAAACGCATCCGTCGGAGTCGTTTCATTTTAACAAACATTATTACAGAATGTAACTATTCAGTAAAAAAGGCTTGCAATTATTGTAACCATTTGTTATAATGCGCGGGAGCAATTCACAAGGAGGTTTCCCCATGCGACTGATTTCCTGGAACGTAAACGGCCTTAGAGCCTGTGTTCAGAAGGGTTTTCTGGACTTTTTCCGCGATGTAGACGCGGACTGCTTCTGTCTTCAGGAGACGAAGCTCCAGCCCGGTCAGATCGACCTGGACCTTCCCGGCTATGAGCAATTCTGGTACTCCGCCGAGAAGAAGGGCTACTCCGGCACCGCGCTGTTCAGCAAGGAACAGCCCCTCACCATCACCAACGGCATCGGCGTTCCCGAGCTGGACACCGAGGGCCGCGTCATCACCGCCGAGTACCCGGGCTTCTACCTTGTGACCTGCTACACGCCCAACGCACAGCGGGGTCTGGCCCGGCTGGACCACAGAATGCGCTGGGACGAGGCATTCCGCAGCTTCCTGACCGAACTGGATCAGCACAAGCCCGTGATTGTCTGCGGAGATCTGAATGTGGCCCATAAGGAGATCGACCTGAAGAATCCCGGCTCCAACCGGGGCAACGCAGGCTTCTCTGATGAAGAGCGTGAGAGCTTCACCAAGCTCCTGGACGCGGGCTTCACCGATTCCTTCCGCTTCCGCAACCCGGATGCCACCGGCTGCTATACCTGGTGGAGCTACATGTACAAGGCCCGGCAGAACAACGCCGGATGGCGCATCGACTACTTCCTTGTATCCGACCGGATTCGCGACAAGATCACCGGAACGCCGATATATCATGAGATCCTGGGCTCGGACCACTGTCCCGTGGGCCTGGAGATCGATTTGGAGGATTAAATACCATGAAACCTTTTGCCAAGCGGATGCTGGCCCTGGCCAGTGCCGCCGCAATCATTTTGACCACCATTCCTGCCGTCTGCGGTACAGAGCTGGATGCCGCCCCCGCCGATATCACCGAAAGCTGGACTTCCATGGAAGTCCATACCGTTGACACCCTTGTTCCCGCAAGTGCACGGCTGCGCACCGCTTCCGCTCCCCTGACCCGCGAGGACCTCTGCGGCATGGTCATGAACGCCTATCGTTCCGTGACCGGCATCGCCGACGAGGACCTGGGCGAGCCTGTGGGCCAGTTCCTGGATACCACCGATACCGATGTGCTCCACGCCTGCACCATGGGCTTTGTCGCGCCCAAGCTTGCCGGTATTTTCGCACCGAACGATATTGTGCCCCGGCAGGATTTCTTCACCACCGCAGCCATGCTTCTGGAAGCTCTGGGCTACCCCTACAGCGATGACATTTCCGTGGAACTGAGCGCGGATGCCGACGAGCTGATGGACTACGCCATCCAGCCCGCCCAGGTTCTGATCTTCACCGGTGCCATCGATGCGGATTCCGCCCTGGAGCCCACCCGCCCCATCACCGCCGAGGAGGCCGTCGTCATCCTGGACGGCGTCATGAGCTTCTACAGCGAGTGGGAGCGAAACCCCGTAGAGCCCAACCGTTATCTCGGTGAGGAGGTCGCGGAGTTCGCCCTGAACTATGTCGGCTGCCGCTATGTCCGCGGCGGTCAGGGCCCCAATAAATTTGACTGCTCCGGCTTTGTCTACTACGTCTACAAGAACTTCGGCTACAGCCTGAAGCCCGGTGCAAGAAACCAGTGGTCCATTCTGGACGGTACCATCAAGAAGGCCGACCTGCTCCCCGGCGATCTGCTCTTCTTCTCCAATAACGGCCGTTCCGGCGGCATCTTCCATGTGGGCATCTACATTGGAGACGGCCAGTTCGTCCACGCCGCCAACTCCCGCAAGGGCGTTATCGTCACCGATATCGACCACGACTGGTATGCAAACCGCTACCTGGGTGCCAAGCGGGCCATCAACTGACAAAAAGCTCCCGACCAATGGTCGGGAGCTTTTTTCATCGGGTTCAGCGGAATTTTACCGCAGTGCCATAGGCAATGACCTCGGCTGCGCCCTGCATGACCGCAGAGGAGCCGTAGGTGACGCCCACAACGGCATCAGCCCCCAGGGCATTGGCCTCGTCCACCATGCGCTTGGTGGCGATCTGGCGGGCCTCCACCAGCATCTCGGTGTAGCCCTTGATCTCGCCGCCCACCAGGGTCTTCATGCCGGCCATGAAATCCTTACCGAAATTCTTGGACTGGACCACACAGCCCTTGACCATGCCCAGGACCTCGAAATCCTTGCCGGGGATGTGATTGATGGATACCAACAGCATAACATTTCCTCCTTAATATTTTTTGGCTTCTTCTTCCTCGCCGCCCTCGATCTCCTCCAGCCGCTGCTTCAGAGCCGCAAGGATACCAAAGATCACGGCCAGGATCCCGCCGATGTACAGCATCAGGAGCATCACGGCGAAGAACACGCCGCCCATCTCACTGATGAGGGGAAACAGAATGAATCCCACAAAGACTGCCAGCACGACAATGATGATGACTGCGCTGGTGACGGCACCGCGCTTCTTGTCTTCCTTGTTCCGGGACATACGCATCCCTCCTTCTGAGGATATGATACAGGAAAAAACACCCCATTGCAAGGGCTGAAAATCTTAAGAATTCTGAAAAAAGCGGCAGACCATCGTCCGCCGCTTTTTGCGTATTAAACGTTAAAATCCTCGGGGCGATCCTGACGGAAGCCGAAATGCCACTTGATGGCCTCGGCGATCCGGGCGCAGGCGGTGCCGTCGCCGTAGGGGTTGACAGCCTTGGCCATGGACTGGTACACATTTTCGTCCTCCAGAAGCTCGGAGGCCAGGCGGATGATGTCCTCCTTGTCCACGCCCGCCAGCTTGACGGTGCCGGCGGCGATGGCCTCGGGACGCTCGGTCTCCTTGCGCAGGACCAGAACGGGCTTGCCCATGGCGGGAGCCTCCTCCTGGAGTCCGCCGGAGTCGGTCATGATCATGTAGGAACGGGCCATCAGGTTATGCATCTCGTTGACATCCAGAGGCTCGATCAGGTGGACCCGGCTGAGGTCGCCCAGATTGCGCCTGGCGCACTCCTGGACCACGGGACTCAGGTGGACGGGATAGACGACCTCCACATCCTCATACTTCTCCACGATGGTCCGGACGGCGGACATGATATCCTCCATGGGCTGGCCGTAGTTCTCCCGGCGGTGGCAGGTCAGGGTGATGACCCGATTGCCAAAGTCCATGGCGTTCAGTGCGGGGTTGGCAAAGACGAAATCGGGCCGCACGGTGGTGCGCATGGCATCGATGACGGTGTTGCCGGTGATGAAGATCTCACCCTGGACCGCTTCCTTGCGCAGATTCTCGGCGTTGGCTACCGTAGGGCTGAAATGCAGACGGGCGATATCGCCCACCAGGGTCCGGTTCATCTCCTCGGGGAAGGGGGAATACATATCATAAGTACGAAGACCGGCCTCCACATGACCCACGGTGACCTTATGGTAGAAGGCCGCCAGGGCACCGGCGAAGGTGGTGGAGGTATCGCCGTGGACCAGCACCAGGTCGGGCTTGGCCTCCTCCAGGACACGGTCCATGCCCAGGATGGTCTTGGTGGTGATGGTGGAGAGGGTCTGCTGCTTTTCCATGATGTTCAGGTCATACTCGGCCTTCAGCTCGAAGATCTCCATGACGGAGTCCAGCATCTGGCGGTGCTGACCGGTCAGACAGCACATGCTGACAAATTCGGGTCGGTTCGCAAGCTCCAGCACCAGGGGGGCCATCTTGATGGCCTCAGGACGGGTGCCGAAGACGGAAAGAACTCTGATCTTATCCATGTTTTTCCTCCTTGTGATCCTCCTCCTTCTGGTGAGGTCTGTGGTGGGGTCCGAAGATGACGGCAAAGCCCAGCACTGCCACCACAAAAACTGCGGCGAACAGGATGAAGGCCTTGGTACCGGTGTTGTTGGCCAGCAGCACAGCCGCCAGACCCAGAACGCCGGTGAGCATATACACGATGGCAACGCTCTGCTTCTGGCTCAGGCCCATGTCGATGAGGCGGTGGTGGATGTGGCCCCGGTCGGCGGTCATGGGGTTCTGGCCCTTGGCCAGACGGCGGATGACCGCAAAGCTCACATCGAAGAAGGGCACACCCAGGATCAGGAACGGGACCATGAAGGAGATCACCGCGTACATCTTGAACAGGCCCTGAACGGAGATGGAGGCCAGCACGAAGCCCAGGAAGGTGGAGCCGGTGTCGCCCATGAAGATCTGGGCGGGGTTGAAGTTATAGGGGATGAAGCCGATGCAGGCACCCAGCAGCGCCGCCAGCACCACGGCGACACTCTCCTCCCCCAGCAGCAGGGCGATGACCAGCATGGTGGCGGTGGAGATGCCGCTGACGCCAACGGCCAGGCCGTCCAGACCGTCGATGAAGTTGACGGCGTTGGTCATCAGCACAATCCAGAAGACCGTCACGGGACCCGCCATCCAGCCCAGGTCAAAGGGCACCACGGAGAAGGGATTGGTCACATAGCGGATCTCGCAGCCGTGGAGCACCACGATGGTGCCTGCGGCGATCTGGGCGAATAACTTGGGCAGCGCGGGCAGGGCCAGACAGTCATCCAGCACACCCACCACCAGAATGATGATGGCACCGAGGAGGATGCCCTGCATCTGCTTTTCCAGCTTCACGAACAGGAAGGTGCACAGCAGGAACGCAATGACGATGGCCAGGCCGCCCAGCCGGGGGATGGGCTTTTTGTGCATCCGGCGGTTGTCCTTGGGGACGTCCACTGCGCCGATCTTGAAGGCCAGCTTCTTGACGAAGGGCGTGGAGAGGTAGGAGATCACCGCCGCCACAGCCAGAGCCAACAGGATCCGGGTCAAAAACGGAAGCGAAAGCAACACGTTCATTTTGGTTACTCCTTATTATCGGGGCAGGAAGCCCACCTTCTTGTAAACCTTACGGAGGGTCTTCTCTGCAACATAGCTTGCCTTCTGGGCACCGTCGCGGTAGACGGACTCCAGGTAGGCCTTATCCTTCAGCAGCCGCTGGGTCTCCTCCCGGATGGGACGCAGAGTCTCAACGACAGCCTCACCGACGGCGGGCTTGAACTTGCCGTAGCCGCAGCCGGCGAACTCGGTCTCGATCTCCTCGAAGCTCTTGCCGGTGACGGCGGAATAGATGGTCATCAGGTTGGAGACACCGGGCTTGTTCTCCTTGTCGTAGCGGACGCAGTTCTCGGTGTCGGAGTCGGTGATGGCCCGCTTGAACTGCTTCATGATGAAAGCGGGATCATCCATCAGCAGGACACGGCCGGTGTCCTCGTTCTCGGACTTGGACATCTTGGCGGTGGGGTTGGTCAGGGACATGACTCTGGCACCGACCTTGGGGATGAAGGGCTCGGGGATCTTGAACACATCGCCGTAGATGCCGTTGAAGCGGCGGGCGATGGTGTGGGTCAGCTCCACGTGCTGCTTCTGGTCCTCGCCAACGGGAACCAAATCGGGCTGGTACAGCAGGATGTCGGCGGCCATCAGGCTGGGGTAAGTGAACAGGCCTGCGTTGATGTTGTCGGCGTTCTTGGCGGACTTGTCCTTGAACTGGCTCATGCGGGAGAGCTCACCGAACTGGCTGTAGCAGTCCAGGACCCAGCCCAGCTCGGCATGCTGGTGGATGTGGGACTGGACGAAGAGGGTGTTCTTCTCAGGGTCCAGGCCGCAGGCGATGTACTGGGCCAGCTGCTCCAGGGTCCGGCGGCGCAGGGATGCGGGATCCTGACGGACGGTGATGGCGTGCAGGTCGGCCATAAAATAGAAGCACTCATACTCGTCGGCACGCTCGGCCCAGTTCTTCACCGCGCCCAGGTAGGAGCCCAGGGTCAGATCGCCGCTGGGCTTGATGCCGGAAAGCATGCGCTTTTTCTGAATCTTGATTTCTTCCATAAGTAAAAACCTCTTTTCCCCCGCAGGATATACGGGTGGATAATACTATCACTGTATTCTAACACATTCGCCAAAAAATAACAAGTCACATTTATAAATTATGCGATGGATTTCGTATTTGCACTGTAGGGGCGACCCTCGGTCGCCCGACTGACGCCAATTCTTCTTGATTCAACCAACAAGGAAATTGACAATTCGTTCCGAAAATGTTATAGTAAATTGATAAATTACGAAACCGAGGTATTTACCATGGATTACAATGTTCTTGCGGAGCTGCTCTTCCCCCAGGTCACCGAGACCTGCGAGGAGGTCCACGCCCGCTTCCCCAAGCGTGAGGTCCCCGAGGGTGCCGTCGTCACCCGTATGGCCCCCTCCCCCACTGGCTTCGTCCACCTGGGCAACCTGGTCCAGGGCATGATCTCCGAGCGCATGGCCCACCAGTCGGGTGGTGTGCTGTTCCTGCGTGTCGAGGACACCGATGCCAAGCGCGAGGTCCCCGGTGCCGTCGAGGTCCTGATCAACTCCCTGAAGCACTACTCCATCAACTTTGACGAGGGTGCCACCATCGAGGGCGACAACGGCGCATACGGTCCCTATCGCCAGCGTCAGCGCGCCTCCATCTACCATGTCTTCGCCAAAAGATTAGTCTCCGAGGGCAAGGCCTACCCCTGCTTCTGCACCGAGGAGGAGCTGACCGCCATGCGCGAGCAGCAGGAGGCCGCCAAGGAGAACTTCGGCTACTACGGCAAGTACGCCATCTGGCGCGACCGCAGCATCGAGGACATCAAGGCCCAGCTGGATGCCGGCAACTCCTGGGTCCTGCGTTTCCGCTCCGAGGGCTCCATCGCCAACCAGTTCAAGTTCGATGATCTGGTCAAGGGCAAGCTGACCATCACCGAGAACGACATCGACAATGTTCTGCTGAAGTCCGACGGCATCCCCACCTACCACTTCGCCCACGCTGTGGACGATGAGCTGATGCACACCACCCACGTGGTCCGCGGCGACGAGTGGCTGCCTTCTCTCCCCTTCCACATTCAGCTCTTTAAGGCTCTGGGCTTCAAGCTGCCCAAGTACGTCCACATCGGACCCCTGATGAAGATGGACGGCAATTCCAAGCGCAAGCTCAGTAAGCGCAAGGACCCCGAGCTGGCCCTGACCTACTACAAGGGCGAGGGCTTCCCCGTTCAGGCCATGCGCGAGTATCTGATGACCGTCCTGAACTCCAACTTCGAGGACTGGCGCAAGGCCAACCCCGATGCCGCCATCGAGACCTTCAAGTTCAGCCCCAAGAAGCTGAATCCCGCCGGTTCCCTCTTCGACTACGCCAAGCTCGTCGACGTTTCCAAGAACGTCATCTCCCGCATGGATGCCGAGACCGTCTACACCCTGCTCCTTGAGTGGGCCGAGGAGTTCGATGCTGACTTCGCCCGTCTGCTGTCCGCTGATGCCGACTACGCCAAGTCCATTCTCGCCATCGGCCGCGGCGGCAAGAAGCCCCGCAAGGATCTGGCCACCTGGAAGGAGGCCAAGCCCTACATGGGCTTCTTCTACGACGAGCTGCTGGAGAAGCCCGTCTTCGACGAGAAGTTCGACGCTTCCCTGATCAAGACCGTCCTGGAGAAGTACCTCGCTTCCTTCGATGCCGCTGACGATGCCACCGTCTGGTTCAACAAGGTCAAGGCCATCACCGAGGAGATTGGCTTCACCACCGACATGAAGGCCTACAAGGCTGACCCCACCGCCTTCCCCGGCACTGTGGCCGATGTCTCCACCTTCCTGCGTCAGGCCATCACCGGCAAGACCAATTCCCCCGACCTGTACACCGTCACCCGCATCCTGGGTTACGAGCATACCTGCGAGCGCGTGAAGGCCATCATCGCCTCCCTGTAAAATCAGCATGCCCCCTGTACCAACCGGAACAGGGGGCATTTTCTTAACTTTTTTTACTAAACTGAGCAAAGTACTGGATCAGCGGCCCGGTGCCGAGGACGGCGACCACGGAGCCGATACCCACCACGCCGCCCATCAGAAGCCCCGCCACCATCAGCCCGGCATCGATGGTCATGCGCACCGCCCGGAAGCTGACGCCGAGCCGTTCCGCCAGCCGGGTGACGATGGCATCCATGACACTCATGCCGGGGCAAAAGCGGATCATCAGTGCGCAGCCAGCGGTCAGCAGGAGCAGTCCCGCCAGGAAGATTCCCCACCTGTACCACAACGCACCACTCAGAGAAAAGACCGGTTCCAGCAAGACATCCGCCAGATCGACAAAGGAGCCGGTCAGGATGCAGCTGTACACCGTGGTCCAGCCGATGTGCTTCCGGGCCATCAGAACGGCCAGGGTCACCAGCACGATGTTGAGACTCCAGGAGGCCGTTCCCAGAGAAATGCCTCCCGCAACGCTCAGTCCCTCCAGAAAAACCGCCACACTGTCACCGCCCAGGCCCGCCCGGACATAGCAGCAGGTAGCCGCGCCGATCAATGCCGTGGAAAGGGTCACAACGGCCAGTTCCTTGAAAAAATTCGTTTTCTTCATTTTTTAACCCCAATAACGGAAACGGCACAGCCTTCGCTGTGCCGAATCGTTCATTCCTTGTCCTTCTTCGGCTTCATCTGGGCCTGCAGATGCATGCTCAGCACCGCAAGATTCGTTGCCATGTTCTGATTCTGGATCAGAATGTTATCCGGCGCGTCCAGATGGACGGCGGCGAAGTTCCAGATGGCCTTGATGCCGCCCTCGATCATCATGTCGGCCACCTCCTGGGCACAGGAGGCGGGCACGGTGATGATGCCCATGAGGATCTTGTTGCGCTTGCAGAAGCTCTGAAGCTTGTCCATGGGATAGATCGGCTTGCCGGAGTCGTCCACATGGGGCGTGCGGTCGAAGGCCGCCACGATGTTCAGACCGTATTCCGCAAAGCCCTCATAGCCCAGCAATGCACAGCCCAGCTTGCCCGCGCCGACGATGATGGCGTCGGTGGTGTTGTCGTAGCCCAGGAAGGACTCAATGTCCTCCACCAGAGCGGAGCGCAGGTAGCCGATCTTGGGTCTGCCGCCGTCGGAAACCAATGCCAGATCCTTGCGGACCTGGACCTCCCCCATTCCCAGGGCGGCGGCCAGTGCTGTGGCGGAGATGTGCGACGGTGCATCCTCCGACATATTTTTCAGGTATGCCAGATATCCGGGCAGCCGCTTCAGCACCGACTTGGAGATTTCTTTGCGTTCGATCATTAAAATTTCCCCTCCATGTATATCGATACATTTCTATATCGATTATAACATACGGAATCGAAAAATGCAAGACTTGTGTTCTATGCGCAACCGGTTAATCTGTTCAATTCTTTTCTTAGCCGCAGCATGATGCGTTTCTCCAGCCGGGAGATGTAGCTCTGGGAGATGCCCATGTGCTGGGCCACCTCCTTCTGGGTCAGCTCCTTTCTCCCCTCCAGACCGTAGCGCATGGTGACGATCTCCTTCTCCCGGGCCGGGAGCCGGGACAGGGCCTGCCGCAGGCAGAGGATGTCCACATCCTCCTCCAGCCCCCGGAAGACCACATCCTCGTCGGTGCCAAGAATGTCGCTGAGGAGCAGCTCGTTGCCCTCGCCGTCCATGTTGATGGGCTCCTCCAGGCTCACCTCCGCCTTCTGGTTGGCAATTTTCCGGATGTGCATGAGAATTTCATTTTCAATACACCGGCTGGCGTAGGTAGCCAGCCGGATATTTTTGTCCCGGCGGTAGGTGCCGATGGCCTTGATGAGACCGATGGTGCCGATGGAGATGAGATCCTCCAGATTTACGCCGGTATTTTCAAACCGACGGGCAATGTAGACCACCAGCCGCAGATTGTGCTCGATGAGCCGCTGCTTCTGGCCCTCGTCCCCACGCTCCAGCCCCTCCAGAGCCTCCTGTTCGTCGGCCCCCTTCAGGGGCGGCGGCAGAACATCGCTGCCGCCGATGTAGAAAACGCTCTCATCAGCGTTCAGAATCCCGATCCAAATCAAAAAATCCACGATCTTACCCATAGCTTCCCCCCGTCAACGCCTGATATTCCCCATTCCCAAAATTTTCCCGGGCGAAGGCCACCAATGTCCCCGCCGCCCGTCCGCCGATGGTGACGCACTCACACCGGACCGCCGTCAGCAACCCCCCGCCGCCCACGGTCCGGGCGGGAATCACCCGCATCCCCGGCAGCAGCTCCCCTGCCGGGTCCCGCAACACCGCCGCCGGAAGCCCCAGCCGCTCCCCGATCCGGGGACTGAGCACCGTGACACACTCCCCGGTGATGGGGTCCCGGAGGCTGTTGCCCGTGTCCACCAGGGCCATGACCCGCTCCGTCCGGCCCCGGTATGTAACCGTCACCGCCACCAGCTCCCTGCCGAAGCTCCTGAGCCCCATCCGCCCCAGCAGGCCCAGCACCGCCGCACAGAGGGCCAGTCCCCCGCCCCCGGCGTGAAAACACACCGCGATGCCGCCCAGAGCCATGCTCAGCAGCACAAAGAGCACGCTCCTGCGCCAGCCGCTCCGATCAGCCCCATAGGCCGTCCAGCCCATGAGCCCCAGGCTCACGCCCCGCCAGAACCCATTTCCCAAAAAGGAAAACCCCGGAACCAGACACATCCCGGCATACCCGCCCCCCAGAGCCGCGGCCGCAGCCGCCCTGGGAAATCCCGGCGGATGCCCCGAAAGCCGGTTCACCCCCAGCAGCAGACACAGGTCCACCAGAAAATTCAGCCCCATGAAGGCATCGAGATAAATGACCACACCCCTCACCTCCGTGGCACAGAGTATAGCACCCCAGAGCCGGAAAAGCTGTCGCAACACCCCCGCGATCAACCGCAAGTTTCCACATCAGCGCATAAAAAATGGACCTTCTCCGCAGAAAAGGTCCATAATATTCCATTTATATCACTTAATCCTCCAGCTCATCCTCGGCGGACAGGAGCTCGGTCATGGTCAGATTGTAGACCTGCTCCGCCTTCTTCTCGAAGAGCTTGGCCAGACGCACCGCCTGCCGCTGGTCGGGAGCCACCAGCTCCAGGGTCATCAGGTTGCTTACCTCGTCGTCCAATGTCATGATGACAGAATACTCGCCGCCCTCACGGGGGATGATCTGGGTCTTGACGAAGCTGGACCGCTTGAGCTGACGGTTGAAGCGGTTGATGAGCTTCTCGGCCTTCTGGCGCACGGTAAAGGCAATGGAATCGGCAGTTGTGATGCCGTCCTCCCGGCCCCGCTCGGTGATGATGTACTTCTCCTCCTCCACCAGCTTCAGATGACCGCTCTCCACCATCTCCGGGATGGCGGTGCAGACATCGAAATAGCTCAGGCAGTCGTCCACATAACAGGTCTCATAGATCTCCTGCAGGGTCATGGGGTAATTGGCCCGCGAAGTCACAAACAGGATCAGCACCTTCACATCCAGCATATCGTGAATAAATCCAAGTCTCTGCATATTAATCTCCTCTCGCGTATGGTCGTCTTTTCTTCCTATTATACCGATACGAAAGAAAAAATCAAGTCCGCACCTGTCGAAAGCTTCCAGCATATTTTGGGGCATGGAAGGAGGAATCCCATGAAAGGACCCACCATGTACATCCCGATGCCTACCGCCGCACTGGAATCTGCGGCCCGGCACCTGCGGCGGCAGGGTGCCATCATCACGGACACCGCCGCCGATGCCGAATATCTTCTGTACAGCGCGCCAACGAAGCTCGACATGCTGGGCGAATGCACCGCCAACCAGACCATCATCGGCGGGAATCTGGATTTTCTCAACGAATGTGTGGAGCGCATCGACCTGCTGAAGGACCCCCATTACCTCTGCGCCAACGCCGCCATCACCGCCGAGAGTGCCCTGGGGCTGATCTTAAAGGAGCTTCGCTGTGAGATCACCCGGGCCAACATCCTGATCCTGGGCTGGGGCCGCATCGGCAAATGCCTGACCCACCAGCTCCACCACCTGAACGCCAATGTCACCGTCTACGCCCGGAAGGATACGGACCGGGCCATGCTGTCCTGCCTGGGCTACCGCCACGCGGACCGCCGGGAGCTGACCCGGAGCCTGGGGCGGTATCAGTGCATCGTCAACACCATCCCGGCGGCGGTGCTCAGCGAGGAGGAGCTCCGGACCGCCCGCTCGGACTGCCTGAAGCTGGAGCTGGCCACCGGAGTCTGGCTCCCCGGCGCGGATGTGGTCATCGCCCACGGACTGCCCGGAAAATACAAGCCCGATGCCGCCGGGGCCCTCATCGCCAAGTCCGTCATCCGCCATTTGGGAGGTATCCTATGAACATCGGTTTCGCCCTCTGCGGCTCCTACTGCACCTTCTCGAAGATTTTCCCGGTCATGGAAGCACTGGCAAGGGAGCATCGCGTCATCCCCATTTTCTCCGACAATGTGCAAAAAACCGGCTCCCGCTTCGGGGAACCGGCAGACTTTTACACGAAAGCATTTCAAATCACGGGCATCGAGCCCATCTGCACCATCCCGGACGCGGAGCCCATCGGGCCGAAGAAGCTTCTCGATGCCCTCATCATCGCCCCATGCACAGGCAACACCCTGGCAAAGCTCAGTCACTCCATCGCGGATACCCCCGTCACCATGGCGGCAAAATCCCATCTGCGCAACGGCAGGCCAGTCATCGTGGGCGTTTCCACCAACGATGGCCTCGCCGGTGGCGCAGAGAACATCGGGCGGTTGCTCGCCCGGAAGAACTACTACTTCGTCTCCTTTGGACAGGATGACCCCAGGAATAAGCCCACCAGTCTGGTGGCCCATTTTGAGAAAATTCCCGAAACGGTGGAAATGGCCCTTCGCGGCGTGCAGATCCAGCCGATTCTACAATAGCAAAGACCGCTCATCCCTGTGGGATGGGCATTGGGGCGCCCCCCAAGGTCGCCCCGACCCCGTTAAAAAAAAAATCGGGACACCCAATTTGAATGCATTTC
>JBGVNV010000105.1:0-73968 GCA_045125955.1 Faecousia sp. | reverse complement strand
GGCCTCCTCCATGTAGTGAGTGGTCAGCACGATGGTAACCTTCCCCTTCAGGGAGCGGATGATATCCCACAAGTCGCTTCTCGCCAGCACGTCCAGCCCCAGGGTCGGCTCGTCCAGAAAGAGGATCTGCGGCTCGCTGATCAGCGCCATCGCGATGCTGAGCCGTCTCTGCCAGCCTCCCGACAGCTTCCCCGCCCGCCGTCCGAGGACGCTCTCCAGGCCGAGCAGAGCCGTCAGCTCCCGCACGCGGGCGTTCCGCTTCTCCTTCGGCAGGCCGTGAACACCGCCCATCAATTCCAGATTCTCCCACACCGACAGGCCGGGGGCGATGGCGGTTTCCTGGGGGGATACCGCGATCCGGGATTTCACCGCATCCGTATCCTTGCGAATGCTTTTTCCCAGCAGGTAGGCATCCCCTTCCGTGGGGGTCGTGAGGCAGGAGAGCATTTTGATGGTGGTGGTCTTTCCCGCGCCGTTGACACCCAAAAGGGAGAATAGCTCCCCTTTTTGTATGCGCAGGTCAAGACTGTCTACCGCAGTGATGCTTTTGTAGCATTTTCGCAGTCCCTTGGTTTTGATGGCTTCCATGGTCATTCCTCCGTTTTCTTGATGGGACCATCATAGCAGAAAGCTTTGGAGAAATCCGGAGTTTTGTCTGTTCGGTCGTTTTTGAAGATTCAACGGTCACGGAAAACGGCGATACCCTTGGGTATCGCCGCTCTGGTTACTGATCGTGGCGGTTCTTTTTCCAATCGGCGTCGCGCTCCGTGGAGGAGGCGGTGGCGCGGGTGATCTGATGGACGATCTCGCTGTAGTAGCGGGCGGGGACCTCACCCAGGGGGACGAGCTGCTCGTTTTGCAGGGTATCGTAGACGTAGCTGCCCCGGCTGACAGTGCCCCGGTAGAAGACTGCGTCGTAGACCGTCACATTCTCGCCGTCGTCGTAGCCCACGGCGGTGCCGGAGAACCGAAGCTCCGCGCCGATGCCCAGGTCCTTGTCCTCCCGCCAGAAGCAATAGAAGGCACCGCCGTCCTGGACGCTGCCCCGATACCAGCCCTGGCCAAGCATCTTGCCCGAGAGGGAGAGGGCGTTGAGCTGCTTGCCGCCAAAGTCCTCCAGGCTCTTCTCCCCTGCTCTGCTTTCGTCCAGAGTGTGGACCGTCCGGTCCAGCTGCTCGATGGACTGTTTGATCTCGTGGTCCTCCAGCTGCTGCTTCCAGCCTTCCAGAGTCTCTTCATCCAGCTCCACGGGATGGACCAGGCCGATCTTCGCGTTTTCCGGGAGGTCAAATTCGTCCTCATCCACGGTGTTGAAGCTGCCGTCCTCCATGTAGCGGAAGGTGTCCGTCAGCTTTCCGTCCTCGTAAATGCCCCAGATGAGGCTCATGGCAAACTGGTGCATAATGGGATTGTCCACGAACAGAGCCTTCCACCGGTCCGTATCCCAGCAACGCAGGACAGAAAGAGCAGCTTCCAGTCGTGCCCGCTGGGCGGTGACCGTGGTCTTGATCTGCTTTTTCATGGTCTTGAAATCCTCGTAAGCATCGGCGGCCTGGGGATCGTCGGTCTTGCCGGGGGCGGGCATATTTTTGACGGCCTTGCCCTGATCGTTGGTGATCTCAAGCTCCAGCGTTGCGATGAGCCGAACGGTGAAGCTGCGCTTGCCGTAGTCGAAGGTCCGCTTGCCGTCCTTTCCGAAGCCCAGGTCCGGCACGATGCGGTCCGCCAGCTCCTCGGCGGAGATGCCAAGCTCCGAAGCGGCATTTTCCAGAGCCTGGGCGGCGGCGGTCTTGACCTGTCGGAATTTGAACTTCCGGCTGATGGAATCGACGATGACGATGGCGGCGGGATCGCTGCTGAGGGCCAGAGCCATGACCGCATCACAGGCAATGGCACCGCGCTGATGCTCCGGCCAGTCGTGGATGGCCTTGGTCAGCCGGGCGGTGATGGCCGCGCCGCCGTAAACGCATGCGAAGGGCAGGACCCACTTGTGCCTGGACTGTGCCCCGTCGGCGTACCAGATGTCGTAGACCCTCAAGGCCAGCTTTTCCAGGTCTCCGGTATCCAATTCCGCCGCAAGCTGGGCGGCGGTGTCGCTGCGCCCGATGCGGCCCAGCTCGCAGTAGGACACCAAAATGGCACTGCGGACCGTATCCCCGGCCTCGGTGCCGTCCTTTTTATGGAGCGCGGGCAGGGCAGCATTCAAAAGCCAGGTAAGCTTTTTGAGCTTGTTGCCCTTGATAAGCTCTGCGGCCAGATCATCGCCGGAGCTGACCGGTGCGGCCTCCGCACCCAGGACAGCACGGATGGTATCGGAAACCTTGGCGTTCTTTTCATTTGCAAGGGCGGCTTCCAGAGCTTCCCGCTCCCCCAGTCTGCCCAGCACCTCCACCGCAAGCTGCCGCACGGCGGCCTTCTTGGAGTTCAGGAGGTCCTGATAATCCTCGATCCATTCAGGCTGGGCAACATAGAGCTTCACAAGCTCCGCCTTGATGGCTTTCGCACTTTCACCGGCGGCAGCAAGAACACCGAGTTTCGCATCGGGATGGTCAGGGGCCAGATCATAGAGCGTCCGAATGGCGGTCAGACGGGCAAACAGGTTGCCATTTTTCGCAGTTTCGGACAATTCCGCGATATATTCGTACTTCCGCACCATCTTGGCGGAGATGATGCTGATCTCCTTTTTCAGCTTTTCATCGTACTCATGCTCATGAAGGAGACCGGCATAGTTCAGCACATCCGTCAGGGGTACCTCCCTGGCGATCAGCTCGGAAATGAACCGCTCCAGATTTTCCGGGGTCATTACTGCGTAGCAATACACACCGGGATTGGATGCAGCCTTCATGGCGGTATCGGCCTTCATATCCGAAAGGAAGCTGGAAAAAGCATTGCCGTCAAAAACCGCACCGAGGACCACACCACAGCGGCAAAGGAAATCGTCCCAGCCGTAGTCCATACGGTAGAGGACCATGGCTGCCGCCGCGTGAGAGGGGCTTACATAGCTGCGGGCAGTGACGGCATCCAGCTCCATCTTGCTGTTTTTCAGACTTCCGTTGGCAAGCAGGAAATCTTGGACCGTGTCCCTACCCCGGGTAATGCAGGAATTGAGCAGTGTGATGATCCGCTCCTTTTCATCGCCCTGGAACTTCTCCGCTTCGGGAAGATATTTGATGATGGTCATATACTGACCGGGATTGACATACTTCATCGCCTCAGCCACGCCGCCGAGACACCGCCGCATGATGGCCCGTTTTGCATTTTCATCGATCCACTGGCGGTCGTAACCCATCCACTGGAGCATGGTAGCACTTCCGCCGGGAAGGTCCTGCAGAAGCTCCTCCATCAGATGCAGATAATGATCCGCGGGACAGAAATAGGTCGCGCCCATGAGGGCCTCGTGTGGATTGATCCGGGCGTAAATGCGGAAGGCGCACCGGGCCCGGGCATCCTTGCCCATGGCCATGAAGCTGCAGAAGCCCAGCATCCGAACAAGATATCCGTCACCGTGGCGGCACAGCAGCGCGTTTGCAGCCGTGGGCTGGGGCAGCTCGACCGGAATGGGGGCATCCAGATCGCCCTTTTGGATATATTCCGCCAATGCCTGAATGTCCGTGGGGCTAAGCCAGTTCAGCGTCTTGTCCAGGGTGTCCATGCTGTTTTCCAGAATGATGGCACAGTTGCGGCGTATGCATTCGATATCCTTGCTCCCGCAGACCACCAGGGCCGCGGCGACTGTCTTCATATTATCCGCCACAGTGCCCTTGTGGGTCTGCGCCTCCTCGATGGCGGCAGGCTCCAGTTTGGCCAGCTCATAGAGCCACTGCATACGCTCCCGGCGCAGATTTCCCATGGCGAATCGTTCCAGCTCCATGGATGCAACCGCCGCCTTGCCCAGCACCTCCACACGCCATCTCAAGTCGTGATGAACGCCCCTGTGCTCACCCCAATAGGGAGTCAGCACAAAGCCCGCGGTGCTCTTGCCGATGGCCCACATGATTCGGTAAAAACGCCGCATCTGCTGATCATCCAGCTTGTTGATGTAGGCCATGTATTTTTCAACGGTATTCAGTGTCTGATACATGGTCCGCTTCAGGTCCACATGGTCCATCTGCTCGAGGATGCTCAGGTCCTCCGGGTCGCTTGACAGATATGCCGCCGCCAGGTCCACATTCTTCTGACCAAGGTTCAGCTTTTCCAGATATTCCAGGAGTTTTGCTTCCCGGTGCTCGCGAATGTTCATGATGTTCCTCCCTCCTGCCATCTTGCGCGGATGTCCTCCTCGGTCAACCGCGCGCGGCAGAGCGTGATATAGTGTTGCGCCCGGAAGACCGCCGCGGCGGTATCCAGGTCGGTTTTTGCCATGGTGTGGGCCCGTTCCTCCAGGAGCGTTGCGATTTGGGAAAAGAGGGCCCCGCCGGTGTGCAGGCCAGCGGCCTCAGTACGGCCGGATAGCTCCCGCAGGCGGCGGATCATATCCGCCCCCGCCGTGGCAAGGCCCATTTGCAGCAGGTCCGTCAGGCCCCGCTCCAGATCGTCGAGAAGCTCGTTCATGGGCGCACCTCCCAGTCTGTGAAAAATTCGATGGGATAGAATGTGATGCAGTCGCCGTCCCGGCCCAGGATGCCGAAGAAGACCGGCGGCTCTGCGCAGGCTTTGATTTGGGTCTCCAGGGTCCTTATGATCTGCTCCTCCTGCTGAGAGAAGCGGACGTCCAGACGGATTTTCCGGCCATTGCCGTCGAACAGGGCCATGGAAAAACGCTGCTCCACGGCATCAAAGGGCTGTAACTCCACCCGACTGGGCTTTATCACCACAAGACGTTCGATTTCCCGATGATATGGCGAGGACTTCTCCACCAGTGTATCAAAATCACGGCAAATATCGGAATCCTTCACCACCAGCCAGGGCTTTGCAGAGCCCAGGAAAATGGCCTCCGTGTCCTTGGTGGCGGAGAGATTATGCGAATCATTGATCCTGGGACCCTTTAAGTCCATGGCGCAGTTCCAGGCCTTGCGGAGCGTACAGGGCAGGTCCCAGGGGGAAGCCTCATTTCTGCGCCGCTTGTTGTCATAGTAATCGGGCCGCAGGTCCCGGAAGGTGTACCACTCCCCCGTTTCCCGCTCGTAGAAATAATAGATGGTGCCGCCGTAGCCGCTCCGGCCCACATATTCCCGCAGGCCCAGCAGGTACAGCTTCAAATCTCCGGTGCGGGTGTACTCCTCCCGGAAGGTGCCCGCCAGTTTTTTCAGCTCCGGTCCCTCGGCCCGCTCCATGGCGGCGGCCAGCCGGAAGGCATAGCCCAGCCGCTCCAGAAGGGCAGTTTCCCGGAATGTGGCCGAGCGGCCAAAATAGGCGGCGTACTCGCCGTGCAGATTCCGCAATGCCCGCTCCAGGTCCGGAAGCTGGGCGGTGTGGCTTAAGGATGCCATCCGCTCCACCGTGTCCAAAGTCTCCTCCGGCATCCGGCTGAGACCCGTGGTGAGCTGTTCGCAGAGCATTCTGGTGACCGCTTCACAGACGCCCCGCGTCCGCTCCGGGTCCGGGCCGGTTTGTCCCTCGTCGGGTAAAAGGGCTTCCGTTTTTGCGATCCCCTGCTTCAACTGCCAGTAGAGCAGGGCCTCGGCCCGATGGTTGCAGAAGCTCCGCTTTCCGCAGGAGCAGGTGCTGTCCTCAATAGGATCCAGCAACCGCACCACTTCAGGATGCCAGCTCAGCTCCACCCGGACGATGGTGCTTTCATCGATATGGGGACCGCTGCCGCTCTGGTGGCGGAAGAGGATGCCGCCGACTCGCTTTTGGCCCAATTGCTTTACCAGCTTGTCCGTTGGATAGGTTTTCAGGGATGTAAATTCCGGCTTCGGCGGCTCATCGGTGCCTGCCTGCGCCCGCAGCCACAAAATGGCCGCAATGCGGTGGCGGCACATGGACGCACTGGGACAGGAGCACATGCTTTTGCCCAGTGGCGCGATGACCATGACGGTCTCGCCGCCCAGGGTCACAACCACCATCTCTCCGGCGGCCTCCGCCGTGGGAGTCAGTGCCGAAAGGTCCTTCTTGGCCCGGTTGACCGTGCCCTTGTTGCTCAGTCCAATGAGATAATCGTCATCCGCCGCCGAAAGGGCGGCCCGGATGGATTCAGGAAGGGTCATCCTATTCCTCCTTTACTGCCGCATGACCTGGGCCATGAAGTCCGCTAGCTTCGCCGGGGTCAGGGCACCCACCCAGGCACCCATTCCTGCCAGAGCCCTGCCCACCACCCGGTCATAGGCCGGGGCGGCATTTTCATCCAGGGCCGTCAGGGCGATGAGCTTCGCGCCGGATTCGATGATGTCCCGGGCCGCGCCGTAGAGATTCTGCCGGGAGCCGCCCTCGCACAGGTCGCTGACCAGCACCACCATGGTCCGGTGGGGCTTGGTGATGAGGGACTCGCTGTAGCGCAGGGCTCCGGCGATGTCCGTGCCGCCGCCCAGCTGGATGCTCATGAGGGCCTGGACCGGGTCATCCACATAGCCGCTCAGGTCCACCACCGAGGTGTCGAAGATGACAAGCTTCGTATCCAGCATGGGCATCTTCGCAAAAATGCCCGCCATGACCGCGCTGTGGATGATGGAGCCCAGCATGGAGCCGCTTTCGTCCACGCACAGAATCACCTGCCAGGGATTATACCGCTTGATGCGTCCGTTAAAATGGAGCTTTTCCAGCATCAGGCGATTATTTATCGTGTCAAAATGGGAGAGGTTCTCCCGGATGGTCCGTTTGAAATCGAGATTGCGGATGGAGCGGACCGCGCTTCGGCTGGACCGGTCCAGCTTGCCCAGAGCCGAGGTGCGGACCTCGTTTTCCATCTGCTCCAGGAGCTGTTTGACCACCTTATCCACGATCCGCCGGGCGGTGTCCAGGACCGGGCCCTTCATCAGGTGCTTCAGGCTCAGGACTGTCTCCAGCAGGGCCTGGTTTGGCTCCAGCTTTTCCAGCACCTCCCGGTCTGCCAGCAGCTCCGTGAGCTGATAGCGGTCCAGGGCGTGCCGCTGGAGGATCTCCGCTGTTTCCTGAGGAAATAGGGTCCGGACCTCGCTGAGCCAGTGAGCCACGGTGGGGCTGCTGGCTCCCAGGCCGCCCTGGCGCACATCCGCGCCAGCTTCCCGTCCGTAGAGGAAATCCAGAGCATCGTCCATGCGGCTTAAGCGCGGATCGGAAAGGGTCATTTCTCCCTCGGCCTGCTTGCCCAGCACCAGCCGCCAGCGGTTCAACGCCGCGCCGTCAGAGATCGCCATAACCGTCACCTCCAAAGACGTCCAATCGTGCCGCCGCCCAGGCATCCAGGCTTTCGCCGCGGCTGTAATCCTCCGCCGCCACCGCCGGGGCGGTCAGCTTTTTCGCCCCATGGAGCCCGGCGGCAGACCTTGCCAGCCGGTCCGTTTCCCGGGGCAGGAAGTAGCTGAAGGCCAGCCGGAGCTGTGGCAGCATGGCGGTAAAATCAGCATCCTCCAACGCGCAGAGGAGGCTGTCGATGTCTTTCAAAAATGACCTGTCCGTCAGAAGCAGATCCCGCGCCGTGCGGAACAGGCCCTGCAAAAGCTGGGCGGACTGGAGCATCATGGTCCTGGTACCCCGCAGGTAGCCGCGAACCACGCCGTCGATCTTCGTTTTCCAGGAGCTGTCCATGCCGTAGAGGAGCCCCAGTGCCGCGCCCAGGAGGCCCGGATGGATGGGTGCCATATTGGTCAGCATTTCAAGAGCCTCCCGGAACCGCTCCCGGCGGTCCGCAAAGTCGGGCCGCATGGTGAGCTGATACATCAGGCTCGCCGCATCCTGGACCTCCTCCAGCCCCCGGTCATCCACCGTGTGCATGGCGGGCAGGAGCCGCACCACCCGGTCAAAAAGCCGGTTGAGAAGCGCGATCTCATCCACCCGGTCGCCCTCGCCGTACTGATCCTTCCACTGGTGGAGGTTATACAGATGGGCACAGGCCCGGCAGAGGGAAGAAAAATCGCCGTCCGCCAAAATCAGGGCATCCATGGCGGCGCAGGCCGCGCCGCTTTGGTCGTCCAGGCCCATGAGGAACGCGCGCAGAAGCAGCTCCGCGCCCTCCTCCGCCCGTTGGGCCGCAGCCATGCGGCTTCTCAGCAAAGTGGCGCAGGCCTCCCGGACGGTGCCGCCGGTGACGGCGTGCTCGATGAGGGCCGAATCCACCCCGGCACTCCAGTGATACTCCCAGAATTCCCGGATCAGATTCCGGTCCCGTCCGGAGAGCAGGTCCGGGCCCCGGCTGCGTTTGGCAAAGCCACATTCGAGAAACTCCGTCTGATGGAGAAAGCGGCTCGCTTCCCGGTGCTTCGGCTCTGCAAAGATGGAAAGTGTCGCCGTCTGGCGGACAGAGTCCGTGAGCTTGAGCTTGTGACGGGCGCATTGGGCTTCAAAATCCCTGGCCAGCGGCGGCACGATGGCACCCGCCGCCAAACTGCCCAGGGCATTGCCCGTGGTCCGCTGGCGCAGGATGCGCATGGGCTCCAGACTTCCGAGGTTCGCCTCGCCCTTGACGAAGGACCCCAGGACTGCATCCTGGAGCTCATAAAGGCCGGGGCTCCGCTTCTCCCGCAGGGCCGCAAGGCCCCGGGCCATGTCCATGGCGCAGGTCTCGTCGAAGGCGGAGATGTTTTCGCCCATGGACCTCAGCTTCCGGCCCGTGCGGACCAGCAAATCCAGAATCACCCGCTCCCAGGCACCGCCCGGCTCCTCGCTGTGGAGCTCCCGCCAGATCTGGTCGTAAAACCCCGGCGCGCTCATGCCGCTGGCGTAGCCGTTCAGGGCATCGGCGGCGGACATGGAGTAGCGCATGGGATATACGGACTCCGTCAGCTTGGGATGCTTTTTGATCTGCGGCGGGTCGATCTTCGGGTCCAGCAGACCCGCAATGTGAAAGCCGCCCGCCACCACCAGAATTCGCTGATGCTCCTTGCCCGCCTCCCGGATGCGGCGGGCCATGTGGGCCTCTCTGGCCAGACATCCGTCCTCCAGAAGCTCCACCTCAGGAGTCTCCCGGCGGGCCAGGACACAGTATGTATGCATCAGGCGGACAAAGGCTTCGCCGCTCAGGGCCAGCCCCTCCACCTCGAAATATTTCTCCCAGAATTCCTCGAAGGAACGCAGTCCCGCCTTTTCGCACAGCCGCTCCTGAAAGCGGTTGTGGGCCAGATACCGGTCCGAGGCGTAGCTGAGCTTTTCCGCGTTGGTCCGCAGACCGCGAGCTTCTTTGGTAGCCAGCAGAATCTCGCCAAAGCTCAGATCGATGAACCGTCCGGGGATGCCGAGTCTCCGGGCGGCGCGCAGTGCCACCAGCTCCGGCGAGGTATCGAGAAAGGGATACCAGCAACGCCAGAACCCCGGCTCGTCACCGTCGGAGAGATACTTACCCTCATCCCGGCAGGCATAGTAGAAGGCCACGGGAGCCTTCGTCTCCGGGTCCGTCAGGAGATCCACCAGATCATTGGCATTCTCCGGGCCCTCGACTAAAATGCAGTCGGGCCGATAACGTTCGATCAGCTTTTCCAGATGCCACGCACAGACGGGGCTGTGGTGGCGGATGGGATAGTAGAGCACGGGCGCGTCCAGATCAAAGGGGATCACTTCAGACGGCTTCTCGCCTCGTAATATTCTTTCCATAAGCCGCCCTCCCGCGCTGCCTTCTCCCGGACCACTGTGCCAAAATAATTGCCGATCTTGTCCAGGTCGTCCCCGGACTCCTTGGCCACCGCGCCCACCAGATTTTCAACCAACGCTCTGGGGTCCATTTCGCCATTGCCGTAGTACCATGCCCCCATGAGAGTCTGATAGTAGACAGAGATGGCCTCAGCGGTGGACATGACACAGCTTGGCTTTTCGATGCGCATACCCTCGGCGGAGACACCCTCCCGGAGCTCGTGATAGGTGGTGGCCAGCAGCTCTGCCGCCTCCTCGTCCAGGGCCTTGTCGATGCCTGCGGCAGTAGCCAGGGCGCGGACCTCCTTCAAAATGATCTGCTTTTCCAGAGCCACATCCCGGACGGGCTGGACTGTCTCAAAATTGAAGCGGCGTTTCAGAGCCGAGGACATTTCGTTTACACCCTTGTCCCGGGTGTTGGCGGTGCCGATGACGTTGAAGCCGGGCTTTGCAAAGAGAAGCCCGCCGTCGCCCAGCTCCGGGATGTTCAGCACCTTGTCGCTGAGGACGCTGATGAGGCTGTCCTGGACCTCGGCGGGGGTGCGGGTGATCTCCTCGAATCGGGTCAGGATGCCCTTTTCCATGCCCACATGCAGCGGCGAAGGCACCAGTGCCTCCCGGCAGGGACCCTTGGCCAGCAGCATGGCATAGTTCCAGGAGTATTTGATCATATCCTCGGTGGTTCCTGCGGTGCCCTGGACCGTGTTGGTGGAGCAACCGGAGATGGCGGCGGACAGCAGCTCCGAGAGCATGGTCTTGGCTGTACCGGGCTCACCCACCAGCATCAGGCCGCGATTGCCCGCCAGGGTGATGATGCACCGCTCCACCAGGGCATCGTTGCCCAGATATTTCTTTCCGATGGTGATGCCGCCGATGGGGGTGCGGCTTCCCAGAATGAAGGTGCGAACGGCCTTCGGGGACAGCTTCCAGCCCTGGGGCTTGGGATTATTGCTGTCCCATTCGGCCAGGGCCGCCAGCTCCTGGGCGTAGCGCACCTCGGCGGTGGGTCTTAAGATGTTCTGCTCCATAAAAGTCACCTCTGGTATCATTTTCCTCTATTGTATCACAATTTTACTGGCTGTAAAGATGGCTGTAACCTTTTGTTGTTGACAGTTGTCCGCATGGCGGGTACAATCATCCCCGGACAACTCTTGAAAAGAAGGTGTATTATGTCTTTTTCTGAATTCCTTCACTCCCGCCGGGACGATGCCAAGGCCCTGGTCACGGAGCTGAAGAAGCATTACGATTATGTCAGCGTGCTGGGCGTGGACGTCAAGGCCCGCTCTGTCTCTGTCAACAGGAAGCTGACCAACATCTCCGCCGGCGGCGACACCGAGTGCGGCTTCGTCATCCGGGCGGCGGGTGACGGTCTGTTCTACGAATACTCCATGGACGATATCCACGGCGACTTGGATGCCCTCGTGGAGGAGATCCTGCGCTCCTTCCGGTTCAGCCGGAAGCTCGGTGCCAAGCCCATCGGTGTCCGGGATCTCAGCGACGAGCCCCTCGTTCAGTCCTTCTCCCGCCCCGGTGATCTGAACGAGCACGCCGAGGAGGAGCTGCTGACCTTCTGCCGCAGTCTGCGGGATCAGGTCAGCGAAAAGAGCGAGAATCTGCTGAATGTCAGCGTGGGCCTTTATACCATGGAGACCAGCAAGCTCTTCATCTCCCCCAACCGGGAGCTGGACCAGAATTATACCTGGGTCAACGGCATGGTGAGCGTGGTCTACCAGGAGGACGGCAAGACCGTCCAGCACAGCGGCGGCGAGAATGAGACCACCCTTTCCGCCGTCATGGCCAAGCTCCCCGGCGTGGTGGACAAGGTCCTCTATGAGGCCAGGATGCTCACCACAGCCAAGCCCATGGTCCCCGGCACCTACGACATCGTCACCGATACGGAGATGACGGGCCTGATCTGCCACGAGGCCTTCGGACACGGCGTGGAGATGGATATGTTCGTCAAGGACCGGGCCCTGGCTAAGGAATATGTGGGCAAGTATGTGGCCTCCCCCATCGTCAACATGCGCGACGGCGCGGCCTCCACCATCAGCGCGGGCAGCTACTTCTTCGACGACGAGGGCGTGCTGGCCGGTGACACCCAGATCATCAGGGACGGCATCCTGGTGACGGGCATCTCTGATCTTTCCTCCGCTCTGGAGCTGGGCACCGTCCCCACCGGCAATGGCCGCCGGGAGTCCTCCCGCCGGAAGGCCTACGCCCGGATGACCAATACCTTCATCGAGGCGGGAGATTCCTCCTTCGAGGAGATGATCGCCTCCATCGACCATGGCTACTACGTCTGCCAGTGCGACAACGGCATGGAGGACCCCAAGAACTGGGCCATCCAGTGCGTGGCGAAATACGCCGTGGAGATCAAGGACGGCAAGCTCACCGACAATTGGTTTGCCCCCGTCATCATCAGCGGCTATGTGCCCGATCTGCTGAAATCCATCTCCATGGTCTCCGGCAACCACAAGATCGTGGGCGCGGGCATGTGCGGCAAGGGCTACAAGGAATGGGTCCGGGTCAGTGACGGCGGTCCCTGTGTGAAAGCGAGGGCAAAGCTGGGATGAATACCATTATGAAGCATTTGCAGTCCCATAAAGAGGTCTGTGACTGGAAAATCAACATTACCCGCCGGGAGAGCTACGAGCTGTTCTTCGTCAAGGGCTCCCTGGAGACGGTCCGCAATACGGACAATACCGATAAGGAAGTCACGGTCTATGTGGACCACGGCGACTTCCGGGGCCACAGTCAGTTCTTCGTCTACCCCTCCACCACCGAGGCGGAGCTGGACAAGCTCATCGAAGATGCCGCCGCCCAGGCAAAGCTCATCGACAATCCCCCCTACACCCTCCCCGCCGGGGAACAGGGCGAATTTGCCGTGCCCACCAATTTTGATTCCTGGGATGCATCTGAGCTGGCCGCCGAGATTGCAAACACCGTTTTCGATGCCAATACCCTGGATGTCACCAGCCTGAACGCCGTGGAGGTCTTCATCAACCGCATCACGGACACCGTGGCCAACAGCCGTGGCCTGCACAAGACTCAGGTCCGGTGGACCGCCATGGTGGAGGCCATCCCCACCGCCACCCAGGACGGGGAGAGTGTGGAGCTCTATGAGCAGGTGAATTTCAGTGCTCTGGACCTGAAGGAGCTGAGCCGTGAGATCGCGGACAAGCTGTCCCAGGCCAAGGCCCGTTTTGAAGCAAAGCGCGTGGAGATCACCGGCTCACCCAAGGTCATTCTCAATTCCCAGGAGCTCATGGAGCTGTTCTGGAATTTCGCCTACGACCTGAATTTCGCCTCCGTCTACAGCCACCACAATGTCTACGATGTGGGCGATGCCCTCCAGTCCGCGCCCGAGGGTGATCTTCTGGGCATCACCATGGCCGCTTCCCTGCCCGGCTGCGCCGACAGCCGTTGCTTCGACTATGACGGCCTGACCCTCAGCGAGCAGCGCATCATTGACGGCGGCAAGGCCGTGGCCTGCTACGGTGCCAACCGCTTCGCCCAGTATATGGGTCAGGAGCCCACCGGAAGCCTGCCCATCCTGAAGCTGGACCCCGGCACCGCTGAGGAGGAGACCGGTCCCTATCTGGAGGTGGTCTCCATGTCGGGCATTCAGACGGATTTCTACTCCGACTATGTGGGCGGCGAGATCCGGCTGGCCTACTGGCATGACGGCGAGACTGTCCGCCCCGTCACCGGCGTGTC
Source organism: Faecousia sp. (assembly GCA_045125955.1). Lineage (GTDB taxonomy): Bacteria > Bacillota > Clostridia > Oscillospirales > Oscillospiraceae > Faecousia. Next base: position 60,552 of record JBGVNV010000105.1, on the reverse strand, counting down.
CATCAGCGGCAAGGTCAGCGAGGTCCTGAACCACATCCGCTTCTCGAAGGATACCGCCCTCTTCGGCAATTACTACGGCCCCAGAAAGGCCGTCATCGAGGGCATGAACATCTTCTGATCCCCCAAATGTGATTAAGTCACCCATCCCGACTTGCGGATGGGTGACTTTTTTGATATAATCATACCGAAAGAAATCACACAAGGAGTGATCAATATGGAACTGAACGAACTGAAACAGAAAATGGATCAGGCGAACTATATTTACGACGACATTCTGGCGACTACCCTGTATGTGGCCCTGAAGCTGGGCCGTCCCCTGCTCATTGAGGGCGCGGCGGGTGTCGGCAAGACGGAAGTTGCCAAGGTCATGGCTGCGGCCCTGGACCGGGAGCTTGTGCGTATGCAGTGCTACGAAGGTCTGGACGAAAGCAAGGCTCTGTATGAATGGAACTACCAAAAGCAGCTTCTGTCCATCCAGGTGAACATGGCCAGCGAGGACAAGGACGCGCTGACCAAATCCCTCTTTTCCGATGACTATCTGCTGGAACGGCCTCTGCTCAAATCCATCCGCTCCGAGAAGCCCGTGGTGCTCCTCATCGACGAGATCGACAAGGCCGACGAGGAATTTGAGGCCTTTCTGCTGGAGCTGCTTTCCGATTTGCAGGTGTCCATCCCCGAGGTCGGCACCATCCAGGCGAAGACCGTGCCCTTCGTGGTCCTGACCTCCAACCGGGCCCGGCCCCTGAGCGAGGCCCTGCGCCGCCGGTGCGCGTACCTGTACATCCAGTATCCCGATGTGGACAAGGAGCTCGCCATCCTCCGGGCGAAGCTGCCCCATGTGGATGACCGGCTGTGCCATCAGGTGGCTCTGGCGGTTGCGAAGCTGCGCAGCAGTGAAGCCATCCTGAAAAAGCCCTCCATTGCAGAGTCTCTGGACTGGGCCGCAGCCCTGGATGCCCTGGGCATCAAAGAGCTGACCCCCGATGCCCTGCGGCAGACCGCGGGCTTCGTGCTGAAAAATTCCGAGGATCTGACGGTCTTCGACCAGGAGCAGGAAGAGGACCACGAATGCACCTGCGGCCACCACCATCACCACTGCGGAGGCCATCACCATGGCTGATCCCGGTGTCTACGCCGAAAAGCTCAGCTATTTCTCCCGGATGCTCCGCCGGGAGGGGCTGACGGTGGGACCCCAGGAGACGGCGGATGCCTGCGCCATTCTGGTGGCCCTGGGGCTGGAGGACCGGGAAAATGTGAAAACCGCCCTGCGGACCGTCTACGCCAAATCCCGGGAGGAACAGCTCACCTTCGACCGGGTCTTCGACGGCTTTTTCATCAGCGAGGAGGCCATGCGCGACCAGGCCAGACGGCAGATGGAAAAGGAACAGGAAATGGCTCAAGCCCGCCAGGAGGCCCAGGAGGATCTTCAGGGCACCAGCTTTTCCGAACAGCAGAAGGAGCTCTACGCCGCCATGAGTCAGGAACAGCGGCAGAAGCTCCGGGACATCAAGAAGAAATTCGACAAGGACTTAGGCCGGAACAATCCGGGCCTTTACGGCAATTTCATCCATTCCGTCTTCGCCCGCGCCATGCTGGAACAGCAGATGCTCATGGAGAACGCCGGCACCGATGTGGAGGGCGCAGACCCGGAACTGGGCCTGCTGTACCGGGATATCAGCCAGTTTAAGGACACCGAGATCCCCAAGGCCATCCACATCATCCAGGATATTTCCCGGAAAATCAACGGCGAGCTCACCGCCAAGCGGAAAAACCGGGCCCACTCCGGCAAGCTGGACTTCCGCCGCACCATCCGCAAGGGTCTGGAGACCGGCGGAAGCCTGTACCACCTGAAATACAAGCGTAAGCGGCAGCGAAAGAAGCATCTGGTGCTCCTTTGCGATGTGTCCGGCTCCATGATGCAGTTTTCGGAGTTCGCCCTCCGGTTCATCCAGAGCCTGAACCAGGCCAGCGACTCCAGCCGGGTCTTCCTCTTCTCCGAGGATACGGTGGAGGCCAGTGCCTTTGACCTCCAAAATATGGACCTGTTCCGGCAGTTCGTCCGGGACCAGAATATCTACGGCAAGGGCACGGACCTGGGCTCTGCCCTGCAAAAGCTCTGCACCGCAAAGCCCGCCCCCCTGGGTGCCGCCACGACCCTTTTGATCCTTTCAGATACCAAGACCATCGACCAGCCCCGTGCACTGGCGGCCTTGCAGGAGGCCAAACGGCAGGCCGGAAAGGTCATCTGGCTCAACCCCATCCCCGAAAGCAAATGGGGCTACATCCGCAGTGTCCAGGTATTTGCAAGTCTGGTCACCATGGTCTCCTGCTCGACACTGCACGATCTGGCTCAGGCCTGCAAAAAATTGACCGATTCGTAGGGAACGGCCTGCGTGCCGTTCCCCATCACACATAGGGGAACGACACACCGGTCGTTCCCTACTTTTTATTTGACTATCTGCGTTTTTTTGATACAATATAAGAAAACGCAAGGAGGTATCCCAAATGAAAAAGTATCCGATCTCCCATTATAAAAAGAGCGGTTCTTCCCTCTTTGTCAACGGCGGTACGCTGACCGTTACGGACAGCGAATGTCTTGTCGAGTATGTGAACAAAGAGGTGGTCCGCATCTCTCTGAGTGATACCGTGGTCACAAAGGCCAACCCGGAGCTTTTGTACGAGGGTATCCGCCTGACCCATAACGGCCAGTCCATCGATCTCTACTTCCCGAAGATGGGCAAAACCATCCGGGAGCTCCGGGAACATTTCCACATGACCGATTAAGGAGATTTATGACCAATCACGAAATTCAAAACAGGATCGTCGATACCTTCTGGTCCGAGGGACTGAAGAACCACATCCGCAAAACGGGCTATGTCTTCCCCGCCGAGGACCTGCTGACCGTGATTTACCAGCATATCCACGATTTCGAGGAGCGACAGAAGTATTATACCCTTCTCATGGACCATGTGCCGGAGGTGTCTGCTCACGCCGCCCAGGTCGCCGCATGGGAGCTTCAGAGTCTGGCGGACTTCCGCAATCCGAATCCCGGCGAGGTCTACGAGCTCCGGGTAACGGACGAGCCCGGCGGCGAGGAAGCCCGGCTCCTCTGCGCCGATTTCGATACCGCCCTGGCACTGATCGACCGCTATTACGGACACTACGACTGGCTGTCGGAGACCGAGCGGAGCCGCTATAGCATCTACCGCCGAAAGCTCCTGACCGCTAATGAACGCAAATGCGATGACGAGCTGGGCTCCTGCGACCTGCTCCCCGGCAAGCGCATCGACCGGGTCTGGTACGGCGCCAAAAGCGAGCTCCCCGACTGCATGGATGAGTGCTATCTCTGCCACCAGAACTGTGTGCAGAATCAGGAGGCGGAATATCCTAATTTTCTGCCCGACCGCTCCCCTGTCCGCTACCGGCTCCCCAACGGCTCGGTCCATTTCGGCGTGACCCTGAACCAGATGACTGTGGAATCCCTCATCTACATTATCCCGCTCCATGAAACCATGATCGCAAACCGGGATTACAGTGAGTTCTGTGTCTGCCACGAGCATGAGCACATCCCCTTCCCCGATGTGGATGCCGCCAGCCGGGAGGAGCTTCCCGATGACATGCGGGATAACCTGGACGCATTCCTGGCGTTTTTAAAGGAGGAATATCCCCAATGATTCTCTACCGACCCGTTGGTCAGGCCGAATACGACCTAATCGCCGCAACCGATTTTTCCGCTTATCCGCCCCGGCTCCCCGAACAGCCCATCTTTTATCCCGTTCTGAACGAACGCTACGCCCGTGAGATCTGCGACAAGTGGAACCGCCGCCGGGCCGATGCCCAGTATACGGGCTATGTCACCATCTTTGAGATCGATGACGAGTATGCCGCCCGTTTTCCCGTCCAGACCGTGGGTGCCGGATATCATCAGGAGCTTTGGGTCCCTGCCGAGGAGCTGGAGGAATTCAACCGGCACATCATCGGAAAAATCCGCATCCTTCCATAAAAACAGCCCCCGAACCGAGGTTCGGGGGCTTCAAAATTACTTATACAGGGGGAACTTCTCGCAGATGTCAGCGACGGTGTCCAGGACTTCCTTGCGGGTGCCGTCGAAGTCGCGAGCGGTCAGGGCCACGCAGTGGGCCACGCGCTTCATCTCCTCCACGCCCAGGCCACGGGTGGTGGCGGCGGCGGTGCCGATGCGGACACCGGAGGTGACGGAGGGCTTGGCGGGATCGCCGGGGATGGCGTTCTTGTTCAGGGTGATGTGGTTCAGGTCGCACTTGACCTGAAGATCCTTGCCGGAGATGCCCATGGGGCGCAGGTCAGCCAGCATCAGGTGGTTGTCGGTGCCGCCGGTGATCAGGTCGAAGCCCTCGCTCAGCAGGCCCTCAGCCATGGCCTTGGCGTTGGTGACGACGTTCTGGGCGTAGGTCTTGAACTCGGGCTGCATGGCCTCCTTCAGGCAGACGGCCTTGGCGGCGATGACATGCTCCAGAGGACCGCCCTGGGTGCCGGGGAAGACAGCGGAGTTGATCTTCTTGGCGAACTCCTCCTTGCCCAGGATCAGACCGCCGCGGGGACCACGCAGGGTCTTGTGGGTGGTGGTGGTGACGATGTCGGCGTAGGGCACGGGGCTCATGTGGGCACCGCCGGCAACGAGGCCTGCAATGTGGGCCATGTCCACCATGAACACGGCACCGACCTCGTGGGCGATATCCGCGAAGATCTTGAAATCGATGGCGCGGGGGTAGGCGGAAGCACCGGCGATCAGCAGCTTAGGGCTGCACTTCTTGGCCATGTCGCGGATCTGGTCGTAGTCGATCAGGCCAGTCTCATGGTTGACATCGTAGGAAACGACATTGTAGTACTTGCCGGAGATGTTGGCGGGGCTGCCGTGGGACAGGTGGCCGCCGTTGGCCAGGCTCATGCCCATCAGGGTGTCGCCGGGGTTCAGGATGGCCAGCTCCACAGCCAGGTTGGCGGATGCGCCGGAATGGGGCTGCACATTGGCAAACTCGGCACCGAAGAGCTCCTTGGCCCGGTCGATGCAGACCTGCTCCAGCTCGTCGACGAACTCACAGCCGCCGTAGTAACGCTTGCCGGGCAGACCCTCGGCATACTTGTTGGTCAGGATGGAGCCCATGGCGGCGATGACCGCAGGGGAAGCAAAGTTCTCGGAGGCGATCAGCTCGATGCCGTCCTGCTGGCGGCCCAGCTCCCGGCCCATCATGGCACCGATCTCGGGATCAAACTGGGAAACAAATCCAATGGAATCAATAGGCTTACCGTACATAAGAATTACTCCTTTTCTTTTATACAACCCACATAAAATAAAAAAGCAGCCCGGAATAAGGACTGCAAACGGCGTAACAAGTGGTTAATTTGTTTCTCCGTCCGTTTGCCTGAGAGATTCGGCATACGCCTTGCACCTTCGGCACACAATTGAATGTGTTCTCCAGAGAGTCCTCTTCCCTTCAGTCGTGTTTCGTTCTGAAGGGCTTCACAGGAATTTTTGGTTGTCTGTGTTTCAGTATACACAATTTTGTTTCATTGTCAACCACCCCGGCGCATTTCCCGCATTATCCACAATCTCCGTCAAAAGAACCGGGGAGATATCGTCAAATTGCCGCAAAAGAAAATTTTTCCGTTCGGACACAATTTGTTCACTTTTATGCAATCGAATATGGTATAATATTAAGAACAGAAATTTCGAGGTGTTTTCATGCTACAGATACAAAATATCCGCAAGCAATATAAGACCGGCGATCTTATCCAGGTGGCCTTGGACGGGGTGAGCCTGACCCTCCGGGACAACGAATTCGTAGCCATCCTGGGCCCCTCCGGCTCCGGCAAGACCACGCTTCTGAACGTCATCGGCGGTCTGGACCGCTATGACAGCGGCGATCTCGTCATCAACGGCATCTCCACCAAAAAATACACGGACCGGGACTGGGATTCCTACCGCAACCACACCATCGGCTTCGTCTTCCAGAGCTACAACCTGATCCCCCACCAGACGGTGCTGGCCAACGTCGAGCTGGCTCTGACCATCTCCGGCATCAGCCGGGCCGAACGCCGCCGCAGAGCCAGGGCGGCTCTGGAGTCCGTGGGTCTGGGCAATCAGCTCCACAAGCGGCCCAACCAGATGTCCGGCGGTCAGATGCAGCGCGTGGCCATTGCCCGCGCCCTGGTCAATAACCCCGACATCCTCCTGGCTGACGAGCCCACCGGTGCCCTGGACTCCGACACCAGCGTGCAGATCATGGAGCTTCTGAAAGAAGTTGCCCGGGACCGGCTGGTGGTCATGGTCACCCACAACCCGGAGCTGGCGGAGGAATACGCCAACCGCATCGTTCGGGTGAAGGACGGCAGGATCATCGACGACACCAATCCCTTCGTCCCCGGTGAGGCCATGGAGGCCGCCCATAAAAACATGGGCCACAGTGCCATGTCCATTTTCACCGCCTTCGGCCTGAGTTTCAATAACCTGCTGACCAAGAAGGCCCGAACATTGCTGACGGCCTTTGCAGGCTCCATCGGCATCATCGGCATCGCCCTGATCCTGGCTCTTTCCACGGGCTTCCAGGCCTATATCGACAAGATCCAGGAGGACACCCTTTCCAACTATCCCCTGTCCATCCAGTCGGACACGGCGGATATCGCCTCGGCCTTCATGTCCATCGGTGCCCAGGTCATGGACTCCCAGAACGCCGATGAGGGCGTGGTCAAGGAATCGCAGATGATCACCCAGGTCATAGGTCAGATGGGCAGCAACGATCTGCGCTCCTTCAAAAAGCATCTGGACCTGAATTACGATCAGGTGAAGGACACCATCAACTACCTCGACTACAGCTACGGCATCACGCCGCTGATCTACGCCGCCGACACCACCGAGCGCATCACCCAGGTCAACCCCGCTTCTCTCTTCGCGGACCTGACCGGCTCCGCCGCCATGTCCGCCTATATGGACAGCAACATGTTCTACGAAATGATGGACGACCGGGAGCTGCTCAACGAGCAGTATCAGGTCCTGACTGGCCGGTGGCCGGAGCATTACAACGAGATGATCATGGTCCTGGGCGACCCCCACATGTTTACGGACTACATGGCCTACACCCTGGGCATGCGGGACCCGGCGGAGCTGGAGGGCATGATCGACCAACTCATGGAGGGCAAGGAGCCCACTATTACCACCAAGCCCATGTCCTGGACCTATGATGAGCTCATGGCTCTGGACTTCCGGCTGGTTCTGCCTACGGACCTGTATCAGTTTAACGAAGAATATGAGGTCTGGGAGGATCTGTCCGAGGACAAGGTCCATCTGCGCCAGACCATTGCAAGCTCCGAAAAGCTTAAGATCGTGGGCATCGTCTGTCCCAAGTCCGGCGGCGGTGCCGCCGCTCTGAGCCAGGGCATCGCCTACACCCCCGCCCTCATCGACCACATCATCGAGGAAGCGAGCAAGACCCGCATCGTCCGGGACCAGATCGCACATCCCAAGACCGATGTCTTCACCGGCAAGGAATTCGGCGCGGACACCGAGGAGGAGGGAAGTGGCCTGAACTTCCAGGACATGATCTCCATTGACGAGGAGCTGCTGAAGGAAGCCTTCGGCGGTGGTGTGGATGCAGAGGGTGCCATGACCACCGTTCAGGAGCACATGAGCACCATCTCCATGTCCCTGGATGCGGACACCCGGCCCGCCCAGACAGCCCTGACCGAGACCCTGACCACCATGGCAAACGCCATGCTCACCGACTATATCGCTGAGAACGCCGACCCGGAGACGGGCATCGCCATGCTTGCTCCTGCGGACAGCGACCGGATCGCAGCGGAATATCTGGCAACCGACGAAGCCCAGGACTTGCTGAAAGCACTGGCCGAGGGCCAGGTGGTCCCGGCAGACGGCTTCTATGCCATGTACCGTCCCCTGCTTGGCGGTATGCTGACCATGTACTCCAGTGCGGTCATTGAGATGACCAAGACGGAAGAGCCCCAGGAGGGCATCACCATTCCCGGTCTCGACGGCATTGTGGGAACCCTTCCCCTGCCGGAATTCGACTTCCCCCTGGAGCCCAACATGACCGCCGCCCCCATCACCCAGGCTCTGGTGGAGCCCCTGAGCAAGCTCTACAGCATGATCCCCGCCGTCTCCGGCGGCATGGCCGAAATGGCCATCGCCATGGTGGAAGGCAATATGCAGCTTTCCGTCATGACCGAGGTGGGCCAGATGACCGCCACCATCGTCGAGACCTTCACCCAGGCCTTCAACGTGGACCCGGAGAAGATGGCCGCCGCATTCCAGTTCGACCTGAGCGAGGAGGAGCTGTCCCGGCTCATGGCCGCCATGACCGCCGGCCCCCGGGAGCACAGCTACGAGAGCAATCTGCGCGGTCTGGGCTATGCAGACCTGGAGGACCCCTCCGCCATCTCCATCTACTTCGTGGACTTCGCCGGAAAGGAAAGCTTTCTGGAGTTCCTGGACCGATACAACGATGACATGGAGGCCCGGGGCAAGGAGGATCAGGTCATCAGCTATACGGACCTGACGGGCATCATGATGAGCTCCGTCAAGACCATCATCGACTCGGTCAGCTATGTGCTCATCGCCTTCGTGTCCGTTTCCCTGATCGTCTCCTCCATCATGATCGGCATCATCACCTATATCTCCGTCATGGAGCGGACCAAGGAGATCGGCGTGCTCCGCGCCATCGGTGCCAGCAAGCGCAACATCTCCCAGGTCTTCAACGCCGAGACCTTCATCATCGGCCTTTGTTCGGGCCTCATCGGCGTGGGCATCACATGGCTTTTGATCTTCCCCATCAACGAGGTCATCCACAATGTGGCGGGCAACCCGGATATCAACGCCGTCCTGCCCCTGAACGCCGCCATGATCCTGGCGGCTCTGAGCGTGGTGCTGACCATCATCGGCGGTCTGATCCCCTCCAGGAAGGCGGCCCAGAAGGACCCCGTCATCGCCCTGAGAAGCGAATAACCGTCAAACCGCCACTGAAATTCAGTGGCGGTTTTCAAATATTACCAAATGGTAAAATCTTGAACGGCACTTGCACCGGAGCCGAAAAAATGGTATACTGGGCGATGAAAGAAATACAAGGAGGAACTTCCATGTTCATTACCAACGATATCCGCTACATCGGCGTGAACGACCATCAGGTGGACCTGTTTGAGGGCCAGTATGTGGTCCCCAACGGCATGGCCTACAATTCCTACATCATCCTGGACGAGAAGGTGGCCGTCATGGACACCGTGGACCGCAATTTCGGCGAGGAATGGCTGGCCAATCTCCGGGCCGAGCTGGGCGACAGAAAGCCCGATTTCCTGGTGGTCCAGCACATGGAGCCCGACCACTCCGCCAACATCGATGTGTTCCTGAATGCCTATCCTGAGGCCACCGTGGTGTCCTCTGCCAAGGCCTTCACCATGATGAAGCAGTTCTTTGGCACCGACTACTCCGACCGCCGTATCGTCGTCGGCGAGGGCGATACCCTGAATCTGGGCAAGCACGTCCTGACCTTCGTCACCGCCCCCATGGTCCACTGGCCTGAGGTCATCGTCACTTATGATTCCTACGACAAGGTCCTCTTCTCCGCTGACGGCTTCGGCAAGTTCGGTGCTCTGGACGTCGAAGAGGACTGGGCCTGTGAGGCGAGACGCTACTACATCGGCATCGTGGGCAAGTACGGCATGCAGACCCAGGCTCTGCTGAAGAAGGCCGCCGGTCTGGATATTTCCATCATCTGCCCCCTCCACGGCCCCGTGCTCACCGAGAATCTGGGCTACTTCCTGAATCTGTACGATATCTGGTCCGGCTACAAGGTGGAGAGCGAGGGCGTGGTCATTGCCTACACCAGCGTCTACGGCAACACCAAGGCCGCTGTGCAGCTGCTGGAGCAGAAGCTCATCGAGAACGGCTGCCCCAAGGTGGTCGTCAATGACCTGGCCCGCTGTGACATGGCCGAGTGCGTGGAGGATGCCTTCCGCTACGGCAAGCTGGTGCTGGCCACCACCACCTACAACGGCGATGTGTTCCCCCACATGAAGGAGTTCCTCCACCATCTGACCGAGCGCAGCTACCAGAACCGCACCGTCGGCCTCATGGAGAACGGCACCTGGGCCCCCACCGCCGCCAAGGCCATGATGAAGCTGCTCGACGGCAGCAAGAACCTCAGCTTCTGCGAGAATTCCGTCAAGATCCTCTCCGCCCTGTCTGATGCCTCCCGGGCACAGATCGAGGCTCTGGCAAAGGAGCTGGCATAAAATGCGATGCGCCCGGGAATACCGGGCGCATTTTTTACCTGAAAACCGTCTATAATGGAAAGGGTGATGCGTATGAAAAAAGTTTTGATCGTGATTTTGGCCCTGCTCCTGATTCTGGGCGGACTCTTCTTCTGGAAGGGCGGCCACCATGCCATTTTTCTTTCCGAAATCATGGAGGAATGGCTGGACGAGGATACTGCCGACCAGAGTCTGACCCTGATGCTCATGAAGCCGGACATTACGGTGGATGACAAGGGCCAGGTCAAGCCGGAGGTCCGCCAGATGACTCTGAATGCTGACACCTTCTGGACCGAATACCACGACCGGACCCTGTTCGGCCTGACTGCCGAAGGTGTGACCGCCTGGACCGACGGGGAGAATCTCTACATGGACACAGGCAAGGCCTACGCCCTGCCGGAGCTATCCGAGTTTCGGAAAAGTCTCCGGGAGCTGACTGTCGGCATGCTTTTTCGTGGGCGGGTAACAAAGCAAAACGATACCTACAGTGTGACCATGAAGACCGAAGAGCTGGAGCTGTATGTGGATATCACCGCAGACACCCGCGTGCAGGCTGTGAATCTCACTGTGATTCTGCCCGATGAAACCGCTGTGAAGCTTTCCCTCACGTCGAAGGACCCCGTTTCCCACCCGGTCCCTCAGGAAGTGGCCGATGCCATGGTCCACGCAAAAATGGAGCCGCCCATGGACATCCGGGAGCCGCTGGAGCTACTGACCCCCGCCCTGGAAGAGCTTCTGCCCCTGGAGGGCGATCTGACCCTGGGCGTGGAAAGTGGCATCCTCAAGCTGGAGGAAACGGTCAAGCTGCGCCTGAGCTCCGAAAAAGCGGAGTTGGAACGCAAGGGTGTGATCGTCACGCTGGACCTGCCGGTGGAGCCCGCCGCCCTGGAGCCTGTGGGTGCCGCACTGCTCCTCCTGCGAAACGGCGATTTTCTCATCAGCGGCAGAGATGCCGAGATCAAGGTCACGCTGCCGCCGGAGACCACCGGACAGCTCTGCGCCGCACTGGTGCCGGAGCTCGGAAATCTCGATATGACCTTCGGAGAAAGCAAGGCGGTGGTGTCCATTCAGGACGGTTCTCTTTCCGCTGTCACTCTGACGGCCTCCGGTGAGGTCCCCTTCCTCGTGACCACCATCCCGCTCTCCTTCCACGCAGAGCTGAATATTCCATAAAAAAAGAGGGCGAAAGCCCTCTTTTTTATGCTTTTGGGACCCAAACGCTGACACTTCCGCCGTTGACGGTGAAATCCGCCCAGCCATCCGGTCCAATCACAATCTCCTCGCTTCGGTTGCCCAGAGCATCGACAAAGGTCTCGCCGGGATAGCCGATGCGCATCCGCTTCCAGCCATCGCCGCCGTTGCTCAGGACCACCGCCATGCCGCTGCCACGGGTCCAGCCGATGACATTGGGATGGTCGAAGTAGTCCGTCTGTTCGCCCCAGCCCTTATCCCGCCGCAGATGCAAAAGCGTTTCCAGCTCCCGGACGGCAGGAATCTTGTCATGGGGAACACCGAACAGATCGCCGAAGAACACACAGGGCGTTCCCTCCTCCCGCAGGAGGATCATCGCGTAGGCCAGGGGCTTGAACCATCCGGGGATCCAGCTCTCCAGTGCCTGACCGGGCTGGGTGTCGTGGTTATCCACGAAGGTCACAGAAAGCCCAGGCTCCCGGCTGAGGAGGGTATCGTCCAAAATGCTCCGCAGGTCAAAGGAAGCCCCCTCCCGGCCCGCCCGCAGGAACTTAAAATGGAGAGACACATCAAAGAGGCTCATGGTCCGCAGGCTGTTTTCCAGATACCCCTGGAGCACATTCACATCGCTGTGCCAGTACTCGCCCACGGCGAAGAAATCCTGCACCAGATCCCGGCGCAGGGATTTGAGCCACCAGACGAAAAATGCATAGCTGATGTGCTTCACCGCATCCAGCCGCACACCGTCCAGCTTCGCCGTTTCAAAATACCACTTGCCCCAGCGCAGGATCTCCTCCCGGACCTCCGGGTTTGCGAAATTCACATCCGCACCCATGAGGTAATCGTAATTTCCGTATTCCTTATCCACGTTTTCAGACCACCGGCGGCCCATAAGCTTATAGACCGCAGAAGTCGACGTGGCCTGATTCCAGTCCACCGCAGTAAAATGCTCGGAGTTCCACTTGAAAGCGGAATACTTGCGGTTTCGCGCAGGGAATTTGAACTTTGTCCAGGCTTTGATTTTCTTATTCTCCACCAGCCTGCGCAGACGATTTCCGGAGGCGTATTTGCTGGCCCGGACCACTTCCGTCTGGTCCGCTCCCATCCGATGGTTCAGCACCACATCCGCCAGGACCCGCAGTCCATTGGCATGGAGGGCATCGATGGCGGCAAGATATTCGCTTCTGGTGCCATATTTGGTGGGGATGGTGTCCTTCTGGTCAAATTCGCCCAGATCGTAGAGGTCGTAAACGCCGTAGCCCACATCATGGATGCCCGCCTGGCCCTTGTAGGCGGGCGGGAGCCACACGTCGGTGATGCCCAGGCTTGCCAGATATTCAGCCGCCTCAGCGGTGCGCCGCCAGTGGCCGCCGTCTGCGGGAAGATACCACTCGAAAAATTGGATCAGCGTTCTCTTTTCCATAACCGTTCCTCGTTTTCTCTGTTTTCCTCTATTATAGCAAAATCCGCCGCCTTTGCAAGAAAAATCAGGCTCCCGGATGGGAGCCTGATCGATTATCATTAACCGCCCAGATTCTGCAGGAACTTCTGCTTCATCTCGGCACCGTATGCGGCATACTCGCCGGAGCGGAGCTTGTCGAAGGCCACGTTGATGGCCTCGTCCCAGCTCTCCTTCTCGTGGTTGACGAGGATGGGATAGTAGTGGACGTCGTTCTTCTCGGCGGCATCAGAGTCGCCGGGGGCATCGCCGATCATGACGACCTTATTGGGGTCGTAGCCGAATTTCAACATTTCCTTTATACAGGCGGCCTTGGAGCCGATGTCCTGGGCCAGGACGATGTCGGTGTGCTCCAGGAGGCCAAACTTGCCCCACTCCTCCTCAACGGCGTCGCGGTTGGCAGAGGAAACCATGGCCACATCCGCAAATTCGTGGGCGACGGCCAGGCCTTCCTTTGCACCGTCATAGGGCACCTTCAGCTCCTCGGGGAGCTTGACGATGGCGGCGTTGACGGCCTTGGACCAGCTCAGAGCCTTCTCCAAAACCCGCTTGGCGGCGGGGTCGGTGGCCTCGCTTGCGGCCTTGGCGGCACCGTCGTTGCTCAGGGCGGGAGCAGTCTCGGCCCATTGCACCAGGGCCTCGATGCCCTCGATGGGCTTATACTGCTTGTCGATCTCACTAAGGCACACAGCCAGAGCCTTGAAGCGGTTGATGCCGCGGGTCATGGAGAAGAGATTCACCACATTCCAGCGGTCCAGAATGGCGTCCTTCCACTCGTGGAGCTCCCACTCGTCCACCATGCAGGGGCCGAAGCAGTTGAAATGCTTGCAGTTCATGGTGTCCATGACACAGCCGTCGGAGTCCACGCAGACCAGATAGTCGTGCTTACGCACGAAGGAATCAAAGATAGACATGGCTTCTCCTTACATGTGGGTATCGAACATACCGCAGTAGGAATCGATGGGATCGGTGCCCTTGAAGGCCTCAGGACCGGTCAGCAGCGCATCCACCAGGGCGTTCAGGGTATCCTCACCGGAATCGTAGGTGTTGATGTAGGTGCGCAGCATGGGAGCGTCAGCCAGCATGGTGGGCTTGTTGACGGAGATGCCGATGACGGGCAGCTCGTGGACGTACCAGGGGATCTCACCGCCGCCCTTGGACATGCCGAAGGTGGGATGGCCACCGGCCACATCGAAGAAGGAGATGACCAGATCCTGACCGGCGACGAACTCGGAGATGGCGTTCTTACCGGCGAAGTACAGGTTCAGATCCATCTTGCCGCCGGCCTCCACCTGCTTGAGCATCTTGTCCAGGGGGGGATTCATAGACGAAGGCCTCGAAGAGGGCTTTGCTCTCAAATCGACCATAATGTTTCACAGTTCCTTTCTCATGTGTTTCCACAAAATTACACTGTACTTTTACCAGATGTGACACCCATTTTCAATAGTTTCATTAGGGATTCGGTGACCCAGTTTGGCGATTTTGTCCATATCTACTTCCTTTTTCTGCCATTTCTTGACTTTTTCCAAAAGGTCAGGTAATCTTTTGGGAAAGGAGTGATTTGTTTGCTTATCCGAAACGGACTGCTGTCCATCCTGGGCGGCGGTGTTCTCGCCTTTGGCCTTTACAATGTTCACAGCCTCTCCGGCGTTACCGAGGGCGGCGCACTGGGACTGACTTTGCTGCTGAACCACTGGTGCGGCATCTCCCCGGCCTGGTCGGGACTCATCATCAATTTCTGCTGTTATGCCTACGGCCTGCGGACTCTGGGAAAAAGCTTTCTGATCTGGTCCGCAATCGGCGGCGGCAGCTTTTCAGCCTTTTACGCCATCTTTGAGCGATTCCCCCGGCTCTGGCCGGAGCTGGCGGGCCATCCTCTCCTGGCGGCGGTCCTCGGTGCGGTATTCGTGGGTGTGGGCTGCGGGCTCTGTGTCCGGGCGGGCGGTGCACCCACGGGCGACGATGCCCTGGCCATGGGCCTGAGCAAGGGGTTAAAGCTCCCCATCGAGCGGGTCTACCTGCTGACCGATCTGACGGTGCTGGGGTTGTCGCTGAGCTACCTCCCCTTGAGCCGCATCGCCTGTTCCCTGCTCAGCGTGATGCTGTCGGGCAAGCTCATCGGCATGATCCAGCGTTGGGGCAATTCTTAAAAATTGGGAGAAGCCTTGACATACCGTTCTACACGATGTAGAATAACAGTACATTCTACATCATGTAGAACAGAAAGGAGTGATCCCATGACAGACCAAACCATGGGCCCGGTGGAGAGCCGCTTTGCCGCCCTCATCTGGGACAACGAGCCCATCACCGCCGCAGAACTGGCCCGGCTTGCGGACCGGGAGCTGAGCTGGAAAAAGACCACCGCCTACACCGCCCTGAAGCGGCTGTGTGACAAGGGCATCTTCCGCAACGACGGCGGCACCGTCACCTCGGTCCTGAGCCGGGAGGAATTCCAGGCCCGCCAGAACCGCCGGTTTCTGGACGACAACTGCGGCGGAAGCCTTCCCGCCTTTATCGCCGCCTTTACGAAGCAGGGCGGTCTGAGCCGTGCCGATTTACAGGAGATCCGCCGGATGCTGGATGATTATGAGAAGGAGGTGTGAGCCATGTCCTTCACGAACATTCTGAATCTCAGCGTCGCAGCAAGCTGGCTGGTGCTGGCGGTGGCGGTCATCCGTCTCGTCTGGAAGAACGGTCCGAAGGCCTTCCACTGCGCCCTGTGGGCCCTGGTGGCCATCCGGCTCCTGTGCCCCATCTCGATTGAAAGTGCTTTCAGCCTGATCCCCAGCCGGGAGGTGGTCCCGGCGGAGTACCTGTATCTGGAACCCAGGGAACCGGAATTCCGGGAGCCCGCCAGACTGGAAATCATCACCAATCCCGTCTACGAGGCCCCGCTGGAGATCGAGATCGACACCACCGTGCACCGCTTTCAGCATTGGGATATGCTCGCCACGGTCGCGTGGCTGGCGGGTATGGGTGTTATGGCCATCTATGCCGCCTACAGCTACTGGAATCTGCGTCTGCGGGTCCGGCTTGGGGCGCGGGTCTGGGAAAATGTCTGGGAATGTGACGAAATCTCTTCCCCGTTCATTCTGGGACTTTTCCGGCCCCAGATCTATCTGCCCTCCAGCCTGGACGAGGACACCCGGACCATGGTGCTGGCCCACGAGCGGGCCCATCTGGACCGGCTGGACCACCTGTGGAAGCCCCTGGGCTTTGCCCTGCTGACCGTCCACTGGTTCAATCCCGTCATCTGGCTGGGGTACATCCTCCTTTGCCGGGATATCGAGCTGGCCTGTGATGAAAAGGTCATCAAAAAGCTGGACAAGCCCACGGTCCGGGCCTATTCCGAGGCTCTGGTCCGGTGTGCCGTTCCCCAGCGGTCCATCGCCCTTTGTCCTCTGGCCTTCGGAGAGGTGGGTGTGAAGGACCGGATCAAGGCCATGATCCGATACAGAAAGCCAGGCTTGATCCTCACCGCTGCCGCAGTCATTCTGGCGATTCTCTTGGCGGCCTGCTTCCTGACGGACCCGGTGGAAATGCCCACCGAAACCGAGCCGGTCCATGTCGAAGAGCCCATCGATGCGGTCCTCCACGAGGATGGCGTCGTGGTCACGGAGACCATCCGGCGGGAGCTCGATATCATGTTCTACATCGACTGGCTCCCGGCGGAATGCTTTACCCCCGACGGCTACAGCTTCCAGGAGGGCGAGCTGACGCTTTATGAGTCCGACACCACCATTCTGGAGATGACCCGCGTGATCCCCGACGGGGAACAGCTTCGCTTTGATTTCCGGTTCCGTTACGACCTTCCGGAGTGCGGCACCATTCTGCTCCCCTGCCACATCAACATCAAGGGTGTCAACAAAACCTTATGGCTGACCAGCTCTGTCCACGATTATACCCGCAGCTACGACAGCGGCGTTTCTTTGGTGCAGGACATGGATCTGCTGGGCTTCACCCTGCTGATCGACCGGGAGCTGGTGGAAAATGCGGACCAGTATCTGTCCATCGAACTGGACCAGCTCTGGGATACCACCTATGTCCCCGACGATGTGAATATCCTGGATCACCTTTACCATGTAGACGAGGTCCTCTATCAGGATGAACGGCTCACCCTCTCCGGCACCGGTGCCTATGCCCCTGCCTACATTGTGGAGCGAAATCTGCATCTGACCGCCCTGGAACAGGGCTCCCGCTGGGAAATTCGCCGGGATATGGGCGAGCTGGTCCCCATAAAGCTGGAGGAAACCAATTTTAACAGCGCGTTTTTAAGGGAGTATCTGCCCGAAAACCGCCGCGCGTGGCTCTGCACGGCATGGGAATGGTCCCATCTTCTGCTGCAGCAGACTGACGGCGAGCTGTATCTTGCGGTACTCCGGGAAAACGGGACGGTCCTCTCGGACTTCTACCGGCTGTCCACCGATGAGATCATCGGCTATCCCCCGGAAACTTTGTCCCGGACCTTTGCGCTGGATATCGAGGATTCCTTCGATATCCCCAGCTTCACCCTCTACTCCGACGGTACCTTCCGCTTCACCCAGTCCATGACCAGCAGCTATCTGGGATACGGCTACTATCTTCTGGAAGCGGATCAGCTGGTGATGAAGACCAACGACGGTCTTTATACCTGGACCTTCCTGACCGACGGAAGCGCGTTTTACTTTGATGCCGCCCATTCGAGCCCCATTTCCTATTTTCAGAGTCTGCCCGATGGCTACACCGAGCTTGCCGACGATGCGATCTTCCGCTCCGGCAGCACCTACACGGAGCCGGAGAGCTCCCTGGCGGAGATCCTGAAGGAGGCCATTCTGGAATACAACCGCGCCGACGAGGACGAGGGCTTCATCTGCGTGGAAAATCACGAGGTTTTGGGCGAGCTGATCGCCTGCGGAGCTGCCACCGTGGACGGCACGCCACTAGAGATCCTGACCGTCTTTCTGGCGGGCGAATACCGCACCTACGATGGCCGGATCATCCACAAGCGGATGGAACGGTTCTGCGCCGTCATCACGCTGGAATCGTCGGGCAGCGGCTATCAGGTCACGGAATACATCCAGACCGGTGCCAACGACAGCGAAACCATCTTCCCGGAGCACATTCAGGAGCTTTACGAAGAACGGTACGCCATCATCCAGGACTGGACCAGTATGGAAAACCGCTATGATGCCCAGGCCATCCTCTACCGCTCCCAGGGGCTGGAAACGGACATCGGAACGCTCATCGACACCATCTGCGCCTCCCCTGCCCAGTCCTCCAACCCCGGCGATTACATCGCTGCCCATCAGGAGGAGTTTGACCGGCTGGTTTCCCTGGGCACCCGTACCATCCGGTATTGCTTCGCAGAATTCGCCCGGGGCGGTCAGATCGGCCTGGAGGGCCACATCATGGCTCTGGCCTGCCGGGAGATCATCCCCGTCGGGACCAACGTCCACGATATCCCCTATGAATCCTGCCTGACGGGCCAGGACTGGTTCGACCAATTTGCTCAGCTGGCACGCAGTCACCGCGACGAAATGGGCCAGCTGGAGCTGGAAGAACGCCACAGCTACTGCTTTATGGCATTGGAGGCTCTTGGAATTTAGAACGCAACACAGCCGCCGAAATTCGGCGGCTGTTCCTTTTTGATTATTTCACAGGTGCAGACCAGTATTGCTGGTTATAGATATCCGTGAACAGGTAGGTCATGCGGCAGTATTCGTCGTCGACGTAGACATCGCTGATGGTCAGCGCGCCATCCACCACAAGCTGTTCGCCCAGCATGTAGCTGTCGAGATATTCGCCTTCGTAGCTGTAGTAGTCACAGACGAAGTCGATCACGTCGCCGTCTACAACGGGGTCCATGGTCTTGGCCACAGTCTCGGTCTCGCCGTCCCTGTAGACCCGGCGGACACCGACGATGGTGCCGTAGGGTTCCAGGTCCGTGAATTCCACTACCAGCTCCGCCCGCTCGCCGTTGTACAGAACGGGGATGCGGCCCGTGATGGAGTAGCTTTCGCCGTCGTCGAAGGTGGACTCGTGGTAGTAGGCCACGGGCTGGTCGTTGACTGCGATCCAGGTCAGCCGGTCGGGCATCAGCAGATTGCCGTAATCGTCGAATTCAAACACGGTATCCATGCCCATGTCGATGAAGCCGGTGCCGTCATCGTAGAAGAGGTTGTTGTGCAGGGACTGGACCAGCTCCCACTGATCTTCCGGCAGGGAGATCATGCCGTTCTTCCAGACCAGCGCGCCGCCGTTGAAGCTGTGCGCGCTCAGATATGCAAGGGTATCCTCCTCGCCCAGGGCTCTTCCGCTGAGGAAGCCGGTGTTGCTGCCGGACAGGCCAGCAAAGGAGCTGAAATCGCCGCCCAAGAAGCTGCCCAGAAGCTCCGCCATCATGTCGGCATTGCCGTAGGAGCCGCCGCCCATGAGATCCGTCAGGGAGGGCAGCGGAGAAGCAGTACCGCCGGAGACGGCCTGACCGCTGACCTCCATGCTGGCGAAGGCCTGGATGCAGCGCAGATAGCTCTCGTCCATGCCGATCTGCTCATAGGTATTGACCGCGGTATCCACCATGGATGCCTTGCGGAAGGGGAAGTAAATGGACAGACCGTAGGCATTGGTCATATTGGAGGAAGTGCGGTTATACTTGACGGCACTGCGGATGGCATCCGCCAGAGCTTCGCCTTCGTCTGTTCCGAGATTGAGAGCCAGATGGGTCAGGTCCACCTGATCGATGCGGCTGGAGGAGCCGAACTCCCGGCTGCCGCTGCGGGCATTGGAGACCTTGGCGTACTGGCTGTCCCGGATCAGGTCGCAGGTATCCTCGGAGAAGGCCTGCAGAGCTTCGGGAATGGTGGCCTCGGCCTCTGCCAGATCCACGATGGAGAGGGTGGTCATCTGACCGGGGCACTTCCTGGCGCAGGTTTCCACAAAATCGTCGATGATCTCCCGGCCCAGCTCCACGGTGGGCATGGAGGTATTTCCGGAAAGCTTGCTCAGCCAGTCGGTGTAGTACCAGCCGATGCCGGGCTCCGTCTCCTCTGAGGCGATCAGATAGTCGGCGTGGTCCGCCAGCATCAGAGCCGTTTCGGTGGTAGCCATCAGGCAGGCATCGAAGCCCACAAAATCGAATTTTACGCCGCCGTCACGCAGGGCCTGGTCTATCTCCGCCAGGTCCATGGAGCCGGAGGAGGCGTACTTTTCGTCATAGCCGAAGCCGCTGACACTGCCGCCGCCGTGGTCCCAGAAAATCAGGGCCATGCGGTTGGCGGGGAATTTCCTCGCGCCGTAGCGGATGAAATCCGCCAGGGTGTCGGGCTTGACCATGGACACACTGCCCGCGTCCTCATCCAGACAGAGGAGCCCGTCGTCCTTGACCTGCCAGATCTGGTTGGTACGGCTGGAAACGACCGAATTCTGCCACTGCTTGCAGCCGCCTGTATAGACGATCAGGTTCACATCGTCACCGATTTCGGCGTTCAACATCTCCTGGAGGTCGGAAGTCGCCATCTTGCTCCGGGATTCCAGGTCCGTGCCGCAGAGATAGACCAGAATGGTCATCTCGTCCCGGCCGCCGCCCAGGATCTCGGTGTATTTTTCACGGGCACCGGAGACCACGGTGGTGTCCAGAGAGCCTGCGTTGCTGCTCTCCTGCCAGCCGGTAGAGGTGCTGCCGGTGTTCAGGCCGCCCAGCAGTGCGTCCAGATCGATGGTGCCATAGTTAGATTCATATCCGGAATTGTAGTCGTAGCCGGGATCGTAATTGGTCTCACCGCCACCGCCCAGCATGGAGGTCAGGCCCGTTCCGCCGCCGAAGAGCAGGAGCAGAATGAGAATGATAATCTTGCCGAAGCCGCCGCCGGAGCTGCGGGTCCGGTGCTGACCGGAAGCGGGTGTAAAGGAGCCTCCGGTGGGCCTGGGGTTTCCGATGCCCGCGCCGCGGCCTGCGCCGCCGACGGGACCGGTGCCAAGGCCGGAGCCCCGCCGTCCGATGGGTTTGCCGGAGCCGGTGACATTGGTCTTCCGTCCCCGTGGTCTGTTGGGTGCCATAAGAATCCCTCCAATGTTTGTTCTGCAACCAGTATAGCACAAAATGCCACATCTGCAAGTGTCATTACTTGATAAGAAAGCTGTAGTGTTAAATTAAACCATCATTTCCCAGAATGTTCTTCTATCCATTTTATCAGAAACGGGCGATCATTATTTGCGTCAGTTTCAAACCATTGAGAGCAAAGTTGAAAGGATTCACCAGAAATTATGAGTGGAGTTGAATAGTATCGAACCGACTCATAGGAACTATCCGACCGGACCAAAAGTGGATAATTCAGTCCAAAGGAGTCCTTACTGTAACGAGCTGTCTGCATAAGCTCAATTTCTTCCGCAGAAGCAGCACCCGATTCAAGTAGTTTTCGCAGAACAACTTGTGCAAGCTTTCCAACCTTAAACTCCCGATACTCATCCTCACGCATCGTCGTGGGTTCCTCTTGTTTGGGAGCGTAAGTACAACTCCTTTTCACTCGTGTTCCAAACCTCGTTTCATTCGAAAACATTTTAAACATCTGATAGCTTCTTACAAATAATTCAGAGGTATCCGCGATCCCCTCACTTGCCATGAGAATCGGTTTCAAAACTGCTGATTGAAAATCCTCATTTGCAATCAATCGAAGCTCAAAATCATAGCCCAACTGCATTAAAAGCTTATTTGCATCCAAAAGACACGGTTCAACAGCACTCAGTATCGAGGGATTAATTTTAGGTGAAGCAAAAATAATCTCAGCATCCCTTACACCAAGATAGCCAAACAGACAAATGGCTGTTCTAATACACTTAGACACCACCTTCATGACAGTTTCATCCTTCGTTCCATAGTTCAACCCATCTTCATGGAAAGCAACATCCACAGCATAATACCGGAAACCATTCTCATGAACACCGATACCAAGCACATCACATTCTCCCTGCCGCAGGATTTGGAGAAGTGATGCGTTCTGTTTAAAAATCTTATAGCCATACTTTGCAGAAAAGAGCTGGTTAGACCAATCCAATATTTGCTGTAACGCAGCTTCATGGTGCAGTTCCCAATTCGGCGATGGCTTCCAGTTTGTTTGTACGATTTGGCAGTCTTTCACATGACGCAACCATGAATAAAATAAAGACTCGCCCATTTCAATTTTCAAGCATATCGCTCCTTTCAAATTTAGGCAGTAAAAGATATCCACAGACATCATCGACATTTCTAATTACGAACTCAATTGTATCACAACCATGACACCGTCACAAGGACCATCAGTATAAAAACACACCCTGCGGGCTTGACTTTTCCGCTTCCTTCCAGTAAAGTTGAAGAAAATGACTGGAACTGGAGTGTTGATTTTGAGATATGAGATCGTGGGCGGACCCTTTTTGCTGATGGAAACGGTGGCCATGCTGCACAAATATGTAAATGGCATCTCCTTTCAGGCCGCCATCAGCCGTCAGCGTTTTTTCATGGGCAACCCGGACTATCAGGCCCAGAGCGCGAAGATGAGCCGTCTGCAGGCCATCATGGAGGAGCTCTGCGCAGAGCTGGACACCACGGATCCCAGGGTGCAGCATTACTTTGCCTGCGCCGGGGATGACCCGGAGAGCGTATGTCTGGCCCAGGTCATGACCCACCCCTTCTGCACCCTGAGAGAGCCTCGCCTGCGGGAAAATGCTCGGGAGATCTGCGGCATCTGGCAGAGCCTCCAGGACCGGGGCTACTGGCTGACCTCCCGCAACGGGGAGAATATGGTCTTCGCCTTCACCAACGACCCCGGCTGTCCCGGCGACCTGTTCATGCAGATCAAGGCCATGCGCTTTCCTGCGGAATTTCAGATGAAAATGTACGAGTGCTTCCGGGATTTTGAGCAGAGCATGGAGGAGCTGGTCAATCTCATCGAGCCCTACGCGCTGGCTCTGGAAAGGGCCCTGAACCGGGAAAAACAGCTTTTCGCAGATGCGGAGCGGTACTGGGCCGAATCCTTCCAAAAAACCAGTCTGGTGGACTTCGTCAGGAGCTTCACCAATGACGCCTTCCTGGCCAAAATGAGCGAGCACACCCGGGTGGCGGTGCTGATGATGGACAGCAATCTCCTGACTGCCGTGGCGGCCAACTCCCCTTTGGAGCTGGGGTACAATACCCTTTATATCGGCAGTGCCATCCCTGCCAACGGTCTGCCCCGGAGCCGGGGCGGCGATGTGGAGGCCGTGGGCAACATGCTCAAATGCATCGGCGACAAAAAACGGCTTGAAATTCTCCGCCGTCTCAGCGACAGACCCAGCTACGGTCTGGAGCTTGCCGAGGACATGGGCGTGGATTCCGGCCACATGTCCCGGATCCTCAGCCAGATGCACAGCTATGGCTTCCTCCGGGAGGACAAGGACCGGCTCCGGGTCTACTACCAGACCGACCGGGAGGCCATCCACAATTTCCTGAAGCTGGTGGAGGACACCATCTTCCCCAACTGAACAGACCATGCGGGCTGCAAGTCATTTGCGGCCCGCTCTTTTGCGCCGATTGCTTGCAATTGATTGACAGGAAGTTTCCCATTTGGTATAATGCGCAATGAGTCAGAACCTTCTGCAAATTAAACAGCAAGCCCGCAACGCTGATATTTCCAGATCATGTCTGACGCTCCGCGCTGAATGTTCAGCAAACAAATAAGGAGGTACATTATGAAAAAGCGTCTATCCACCAGAGTGTTGTCTTTGCTGCTGGTGGCCGCTCTGCTGATGGGCCTGGCATCCCCCGCCGCCGCCCTCGGCAATAAGAGCAGCGTCACCATCACGCAGGTAGACCCTGGACCTGAGCGCGGACTTCTTCGTGCAGGCTCTGGCCTCCGACGGCGAGTTTAGCTACCTGGACTACACCACCACCGCACTGTCCATGAATGTTGCATGGTATGTCGGCGGCGTGATGGCTGTCAATGAGGAGATAACCGGCTGTGACTTCAACGGCGACGGTGTCGTGAACATCGCCGACGGCCAGACTCTGCTGGACTACGCCACCGGCGTCGTCACCACCCTGAATGACAAGGACAACGCAGACGTGGACGTCGACGGCGACATCGACTCCCACGATGCCTACGTCTTCCTGAAGAACCTGTCCACCACCTCCGCTACCCTGCCCGCCGGCGGTGCCGTGGAGATCCTGGTCAAGTTCGACATCCCCGCCGAGAGCAAGGCCATGCTGGACGAGGGCTACCCCAACGGTACCTACATCCAGGGCTTCCTCTACGCCGCCACCGAGAATACCACCCACTCCTTCCCTGTGCTGGGCTTCTACGGCAACTGGTCCGATCCCGGTACGTTCGACATTGGTCAGTGGACCACCTACACCACCGGCGAGGATACCCGGATCCCCTACATCGGCCGTACCCGCGGCAACGATTTCAAGGTCATGTATGACTGGGACCCCGGCTACAACTACTCCTTCGGCGGCAACCCCGTGTTGACCGACTCCAGGTACATGCCTGAGCGCAACGCCATCAACAGCAGCGATGCCATCGACGGCGTCAGCTTCATCGCCATCCGCCATGCCGACGACTCCCGCGTGACCGTCACCAACGAGACCACCGGCGAGACCATCATGGACCAGACCACCGGTCCCGTCAACATGGCCTACTACTACGGTGCTCTGGGCTGGCAGAACAGCGGCATGACCCTGACCACCAACTTCTCCCTGAAGGGTGCCGCCGAGGGCGACCAGATCGCCATGGACTTCACCCTGGTCCCCGAGTACTACATTGACGAAAACGGCAATGTGGACTGGGACGCTCTGGGCAAGGGTGCTACCCTGTCCACCAGCTTCATCATCGACAACACCGCTCCTGAGCTGTACAGCGTGAGCATCGATGTGATGAACAACACCATGACCGTCAAGGCCAGCGACAACAACTACGTCGCCGCCGTGGGTCTGTACAACAAGACCGGTACCCGCGTTCTGGCCCAGACCGGTGCCAAGCAGGACATCGAGAAGGGTGAGACCGCGGAGTACAGCTTCTCCCTGGACAAGGTCAACGGCAAGAAGTTCCTGCTGCAGGTCTTCGACTACGCCATGAACCGGGCCACCTACATGATCGAGATGCAGATCGGCGAGTCCACCGACCTGCCTGAGATGATGGCCTACGACCTGGTCTCCCGTCACTGGTGCGGCTTCGACAAGACCTTCGAGTACGACTACAAGGTCGGCACCCCCCGCATCGCCTTCGCAGACCACATCTTCTACGCCGCCACCATCGCCGAGCATTACGTCTTCGCCTCCACCAACAAGGGCGAGCTGTACGTCATGCCTGAGAACGACCTGACCGACACCACCTACATCACCGACCTGGGCATGGTCCTGTACGACATGGCCGACGGTGAAATCTACGCCGTCACCGAGTTCGGCGAGCTGGTTTCCTTCCATAAGCTCACCGGCGAGGTCACCAGGATTGGCAAGATCGGCATGAACACCAACACCCTGGCCTGCTCCCCTGAGGGCGTGTTCTACTGCAACGAGCTGGGCACCGGCAAGGTCTACTCCTTCACCCTGAAGACCATGGACGAGCCCCAGCTTCTGATGGAGGATCCCTACCTGACCTATGTCGACCCCATCATGGGCGCAGACATGGGCGGCACCACCGGCAACATGGGTATGGAGTACAACCCCAACACCGGTACACCGCCGCTTCCGAGGGCACCGTCACAGTGTCCTCGGAGGGTACCGACTGGCGCGCCAACTACTATGTCAACGGTGAGCAGAAGAACACCAACCTGATCAACCCCAAGTATGACGGCAGCGCCATCACCTGCGACCTGTCCGCAGGCGATACCTTCCTGCTGATGATCAGCCCCTACAAGTCCTACATGTACGGCGGCGACATCACCGTGGACTTCGCCTTCGCCGGCGAGGGCGGCGAGCCCACCGATCCCGTTGAGCCCGAGCCCACCGAGCCCTCTGAGCCCTCTGAGCCCGTGGAGGAGGAGAATGTCCTGGTCCTGGGCAATAACGATCTCGAGTACGGCTATGTGGTCCCCGCTGACGGCCGCATGGAGTTCGCTGTGGGCAGCGTCTACAACAGCGCAGGCTCCAAGCAGTACTCCTGGTATAACGGCACCAAGCTGTCCGGCAAGGACTACTACGCCAAGAACGGCGACAGCGACACCGTCACCCTGGAGCTGACCGCCGGTCAGTACATCACCGTCTGCGTCGGCACTTCCAAGGGCTACAGCCAGCCCGGCGGCGACATCACCGTCAATTTCCACTTCGAGCCCGCCGAGGCCCCCTGTGAGCATCTGGACACCATCGTCACCGAGGAGAACAAGGTCGATCCCACCTGTACTGCCGACGGCAGCTACGAGAAGGTCACCACCTGCGCTGACTGCGGCGAGGAGCTGAGCCGTGAGACCGTCACCGTTCCCGCTCTGGGCCATGACTACCAGGACGGTATCTGTGTCCGCTGTGGCGAGGCCGATCCCAACGCCCCCGACAACACCGTCACCGTGGACGTTGTCAGCGATGTGGATGTGACCAACGGTATCATCACCCTGACCTGGAACCCCGCTGAGCTGACCCTGACCGATATCGATGTCCATGCCGACTTCATCTCCATGAAGGAGGGCGAGGGCACCATCACCTTCGGTTATGTTGCTCTGGACGGCATTGAGTCCGGCAAGTCCATTGCTACCCTGACCTTCGAGGCCGTTGACCCCGAGCCCGTCAACGTCAATGTGGAGCACATCGAGCGCAACAACGGCGCCAAGGTCGAGACCAAGGTCATCGCCTCCGGCTGGTCTGGCTACACCACCTGGCAGCTGACCGACGACGGCACCCTGACCTTCTTCCCCACCGAGCAGACCGAGAACGGCCAAACCAACCTGAAGAACTACTGGAAGGTGAACGGCGTTCTGACCCTGCCCTGGAGCGGCTACGCCGATCTCATCACCAAGGTCGTCGTCACTGAGGGCATCCACGATCTGGGTCAGATGGCCTTCTACGAGCTGCCCAACCTGACCACCGTCGAGCTGGCTGACTCCGTCGTGGAGATCCGCAACTACGCCTTCAAGAACTGCGAAAAGCTGACCACCATCAACCTGGAGGTCGTGGAGTACATCCGTGAGGGTGCCTTCTACGGCTGCTCCAGCCTGAAGGGCGTCACCTTCGCTGACGGCGTTGTCATTGAGGACTGGGCATTCTCCCGTACCAATGTGACTCTGGCTGATTAAATCTGCCACACCCGCAAATTTTCCCGCCTGCCGCAAGCCCTGCTTGCGGCAGGCTTTTTTCTGTGATATAATGGGGAAAAACCGAAAAGGAGAAGCTTATGCACTACATCCTCTCGGATATCCACGGCAATGAGCATCGGTTCCTGTCCATTCTGAAGCAGATCGACCTGAAACCGGAGGACACCCTCTATGTTCTGGGAGATGTCATCGACCGGCATCCCTGGGGTCTGCGAATCCTGAGAAAGCTCATGGCCATGCCCAATGCCAGGCTGATCTTGGGCAATCACGAATACATGATGCTCCGGGCCCTGGGGCATCCCGTTGATGACAACGTGGATGACGGCACCGCCCAGCCCCACTGGTACCGCAACGGCGGAAATGTGACCCACCGTCACTGGAAGTTCCTGCGGAAATCCGTCCGAAAAGAGATCATCGACTATCTGAGCAGCCTCCCCCTGAACCGGGATATTGAGGTGAACGGCAGACAGTACAAGCTGGTCCATGCCGCCCCACTGGAAAACTGGGAGCAGAACACAGACCATCGCTACCTCAACCCTACCCATTTCACCGTCTGGTATCGCATCAAAGCCGACGACCCCATGCCGGAGGGCTGCACGGTCCTCTTCGGTCATACCCCCACCCGGCATTTTCAGGACATGAGGCCCATGGAGCCCTGGTACGGCGAAAACCGCATCGGCATCGACTGTGGGTGCGCCTACCCGGAAACCGGCCCGGACAGCGACTGGGGCCGCCTTGCCTGCCTGCGATTGGAGGACGGGAAGATATTTTACGCCGAAACCTAAAAAACGCCGCCTGCTTGCACAGGCGGCGTTTTCGTTTGGTTAGAGACCGGCGGATTCGGCCAGGCCGGGGAAGATGGCGATGCTCCGTTTCAGGATGCCCTGCATACAGGCGATGGCAATGCCGTAGTTGGTCATGGGCACCCCCTGATCGGCGGCGCACTTCATGCGGTACAGCACCTCTCTTCCCGGAAGCATACAGCCGCCGCAGTGGATCACCAGCTTGTAACGGCTCAGATCCTCCGGGAACTCGTTTCCGGAGCTGGTCTCGAAGCGGATATCCTTGCCCGTGGTGACCCGGAGCATCCGGGGCAGCTTCACGGTGCCGATATCCTCGCACTGGCGGTGATGGGTACAGCCCTCGGAAATGAGGACCGTATCCCCGTCCTGAAGATTCTGAATGGCACCCGCGCCCCGGACGGCCATTTCCAGCAGCCCCTTGTACCGGGCCATGAGGATGGAGAAGGATGTCAGTGGGATATCCGCGGGGGTGTCTGCGGCGGCGGAGCGGAACACCTGGCTGTCGGTGATGACCAGCTTGGGCTTCACCCCCAGCCGTTCGATGGTGGTTTTCAGCTCCGTATCCTGGACGACCACACTCAGGGCATGATGATCCAGAATATCCCGGATGACCTGCTGCTGGGGCAGGATCAGTCGGCCCTTGGGGGCGGATTCGTCGATGGGCGTCACCAGGACGACGAAATCTCCCGGCTCGATCAGGTCCCCCACCAGCACCGGCTCCGGACCCTCCTTCAGGGCAAGACGGGCGATGGTCTCCTTCAGATCGTGGATGCCCAGGCCTGTCTTCGCGCTGACCCGCAGGCCCTCGGCATTGGCGGAAGGTTCGACGGTGTCGCACTTGTTCCAGACCAGGGTGTAGGGGATCTTCCGGGCGATGAACTGGCCCAGGAGCTCCGCATCAAAGTCCCGGATGCCAACTGCGGCATCCACCACCAGCACCGCCACGTCGGTCTTGTTCAGCACCTGTTTCGTCCGGCGGACCCGAAGGGCTCCCAGATCACCCTCGTCATCATAGCCGGGGGTGTCGATGATGACCACGGGACCCAGGGGCAGCAGCTCCATGGCTTTCTGGACCGGGTCCGTGGTGGTGCCCTTGGTATCGGAAACGATGCAAAGCTCCTGGCCTGTGACCGCATTGACCACGCTGGACTTGCCCGCGTTGCGGCAGCCGAAGAAGCCGATATGGACCCGATTGGCAGAGGGGGTGGCGTTGAGACTCATAGTTTCCTCCTTAAAGCTTAGCGGCGGACGATGGAGCTGATGTCCACAGACTCCTCGATCATGCCGCTGTCCAGCATGAACTGGACGGTGGACTGCATGGCAGCGATGTCGCTATCACGGATGGTCATGTCAAAATCGTAGTAGGAGTACATATCCCGAACGGCTTCGATGTCCAGATCCAGGAATTCAGCGGCCTCGGCCAGGGCGGTCTCCTCGTTCTCGGCCATGAAGTTCAGGACCTCCTCCTGGGCCTTCAGGAAGCTCTCCACCAGATCCGGGTTCGCGTCGCAGAATTCCTTGGTGGCGGCGCAGCAGATGGAAGCCTCCACGAGACCGTCGCCGTTGGTGACCAGATGGGCACCGCCCGCCTGGGTGTTGTAGGCAGCGGCTCCGGCCAGCAGTGCGCAGTCCACGCTGCCGCCCATCATGGCGGACATGGCATCGGGGATGGTGGTGTTGACGAAGGAAACATCGTCCAGGGTCATGCCGCCCTGGTTCAGGTAGGCCACCAACAGCTCATGGAGGATGGTGCCCTGGGGACCGGCGATGGTCTTGCCCCGCAGATCTTCGGGGCTGTTGATGGAATCATCCATGGAGAACAGGCAGAAGGCCTTGGGAGAGCGGCTGTACATGGAGATGATCTGGATATCCGCGCCGTTGGCGGCGGAGAGGATGACGGAGGTGGCACCGACGGCGTACAGGAACTGGATGTCACCGGAGGCCAGGGCCTGGGTCTGATCCGCGCCGGAGGTGATCTCGGAATAGGAAACGGAATTGACGCCGGCGGACTTCATGGTCTCGGCAAAGATGGAGTGGTTCTTCTCCACGATGGAGGGAACGTTCAGGGGGGAGGTGACGTAGGTCACCACGATGTCTTGGACCTCGCTCTTGGTGCCGCAGGCGGACAGGGCGATGGAGCAAATCAGGATCAGGGCCAGAGCTGCGCAGGCAATTCTTTTGCTTTTCATTTTAAGTCTCCTTTGTTGTTTTGATTTTCTATGGAATCAAGGATCGCCTTTCTTAGGGTCCTGCGCGCCTCCTCGCCGGTGGAAGCGCGCCAGGAACTGCCGATCGGATATCCCTTATTCGCTTTGTGGTCGCTTAAGATGACGATGCGGTCGCCGATGGCGAGGGCCTCGTCGATGCTGTGGGTGACGAAGAGCACACCGCATTGGGTGCTCTGGTGGAGCTCCAGGAGGAAATTCTGCATTTTCTCCCGCGTAAAGTGGTCCAGAGCCGCGAAGGGCTCGTCCATGAGGATGAAATCCGGCTTCATGGCCAGGGCCCGGGCCAGGGCGACACGCTGCTGCATGCCACCGGAGAGCTGACCCGGCAGAGCATCGGCAAAGCCGTCGAGGCCAGTCATGGTGATGAGCCGATCCAGCTCGTCCCGGCGGATGTCCTTCTTTTTCAGGCCGAATGCGATGTTCTTCTCCACCGTCAGCCAGGGCATGAGCCGGGCCTCCTGAAATACGAAGGCCGTTCGGGAGTCGGCGGGGCGGCGGATGGTGCCGCTGTCGGCCTTTTCCAGTCCCCCGATGAGTCGCAGGAGGGTGGTCTTGCCACAGCCGCTCCGGCCCAGCAGGACAGTGATCTCGCGGGCGGGAACGGTCAGGTCCAGATCCCGCAGGACCTCTACGGCGCGGCCCTCCACCCGGTAGGTCTTACACAGGCCCGTGATCTCGATGGTATCAGTCATGCTTCACACCTCCCACACAGACTTTGCGAATGAGCAGAGAAAAAAGCGCGTCGCTGACACAGCCGATGAAGCCGATCAGGAAAATGCCGATGAGCACCTTGTCGGACCGGGACATCTGCTGGGCATAGACGATGGTGTAGCCCAGGCCGCTGGCGGCGGCGAACATCTCCGCGCCGATCAGTGCCCGCCAGCAGTAGCCCAGGCCCGTCCGCAGACCCACGAGAATATCCTCACGGGCGTAGGGCAGACAGATGCGGACAAAGATCTGGAAGGGACTGAAGCCCAGGGTCTTGCCCACCTCCACCAGCTTGCGGTCGCATTCCCGGAAGCCCTTGCTGATGTTCAGATACATGGGGAACACCGAGGCCAGGACGATGACAATGAGCTTGGAGGTCTCACCGATGCCGAACCAGAGGATCAGCAGGGAAATCAGGGAGATAGGGGGCACATTGCGCATGAAATTGCTCAAATGCCGCCAGTATTCCGACCGCTCCGGCAGGTACGCGGAGCAGAGTCCCGCGGCGAAGGCCAGGACGAAGGAAATTCCCGCGCCGGTCAGGACCCGCTTGCCGCTAACCAAAATGGAGGAGGTGATCTCGCCCCGCTCCACCATGGTGATGAAGGTCTTCGCCACCTTCCAGGGCGGCGGCAGAAGATAGGTGTTCCAAATCTCCAATGCCGCCACGATCCACCACAGGGCCAGGATCACGGCGAAAATGTAGAAAGGTTTCAGAAATTCGTGGACCTTTTTCACGCGCCCTCCCCCTTCCAGTCGCCCCGATCCGTCACCACCTGATGGCCGATGGCCTCCATGCTGGCTTTCAGGAGCTGGACACTTTCGGCAGCTTCCGCGCCGAAGCTGAGCTTGTTGTCGTAGAGAGCGTATTTCTCCCGTACATCCTCCGGGGAAAGGTTCGGCATCACAACGTTACAGCCGTGCAGCATCCCCTGCTGCCGTCCGTCCCCCAGCACCGTTCCCAGAGCCGTGGTGGCCGGGAGCAGCACATCGGGCAGCATCAGCCGAAGGATGGCCAGCAGCCGCAATGTCAAAGCCGCACTTCCTGCTTTTTCGTCCCTGTACATGGTGTCCTTATGGGGAATGAATGGTCCGATGCCCACCATCTGGGGGCGGAACTCCTGAATGAAGCGCAGGTCCCGCAGGATCATCTCCGGCGTTTGTCCGGGGGAGCCCACCATGAAGCCGCATCCGGTCTGGTAGCCGATGTCCTTCAAATCCTGCAGGCATCGCATCCGGTTCTCCAAAGATAGCTCCTTCGGATGGAGCAAAGTGTAGTGGTCCTGGTCCGCCGTCTCGTGGCGGAGAAGATAGCGGTCCGCGCCGGCGTCGAACCATTCCTGATAGGTTTCCCGGTCCTTTTCTCCCACCGAGAGGGTCAGGGCGCAGTCGGGGAATTTTCCCTTGATGGCGCGGACCAGCTCCGTGATCCGATCCCGCGTAAACCAGGGATCCTCACCGCCCTGGAGCACGAAGGTCCGAAAGCCGAGGTCATAGCCCGCTTCGCAGCAGCCAAGAATTTGCTCCTGGGTCAGGCGGTAGCGACTGCAATTGCGGTTGCTCCGCCGGATGCCGCAGTAGTTGCAGTCGTTGCGGCAGTAATTGGTAAATTCAATGAGGCCGCGGATGAAGACCTCTTTTCCATAGACCCGGTCCCGGACAGCAGCCGCCCGCCGGGCCAGATATCGGTCCGCTTCCCCATCCTCCATGGTGATGAGGGCCAGGAGCTCCTCAT
Source organism: Faecousia sp. (assembly GCA_045125955.1). Classification (GTDB taxonomy): domain Bacteria; phylum Bacillota; class Clostridia; order Oscillospirales; family Oscillospiraceae; genus Faecousia. The sequence continues at coordinate 27,903 of JBGVNV010000105.1, read as the reverse complement.
CGTTCAGGTTTCTCTCTGCCGCCAGTCGGTCGATCAGATGCTTCAAGGGGTGTCCTCCCGGAAAATGTAATTGGAGTAGGCGGCCTTGGCGGAGACACCTTCCATGCGGCCCAGCTTGCCGGAGAGGGCGGAGATCACATCCTGGGGAGCCTCCACCGCCACGCTGATGATGCTGATGCGCCGCTGGCGGTACGGGATGCCCATTCTGCCGATGACGTACTGCCCATACTGGTGGAGCAGGTCATTGAGCGGGCCGACGGAGTCGGGATTTTCCACGATAATGCTGATGAGGGCGATTCTGGTTTCCATGGTGTACTCCTCCTTATGGGCGCAAAAAAGGCCGTATCCAAATGAAAGATACGGCAAAACCCACCGCGCCCAGGCGGCCCGGTGTCGATCTGTTTGTGCGTATCTTTCATCTCAAAACGGATTTTCAATGTCAGATTCAGGTAAAGTATACCAATGCCGTGGACAAATGTCAACCGGAAAAACACTTGTAGCATCGACGGAAATATGGTAGAATGAGAAAAATAAGACGAATCCGCCCAACAGGAGGGAACGCCCATGGAAACCATCCCCACTTCCCTGCAACTGAATCCGGAGCTTCTGCCCATCATCAGCTACGCCATGCAGCAAAACGGTGCCGCGCTTGTCCGCTCCGTCACCATCGAAAACCCCACGGATGCCCCCATAGAGCATCTGGAACTGGATATCACCGCTGACCCCGGCTTTATTTTGCCCTTCACCGCTCACATTGATCTCCTCCCCGCCGGGAAGACGGTGACGGTCTCCCAGCCAAAGGTGCTTCTGCGCGGCGAGTTTCTCGCCGGATTGACGGAAAAGCTCATGGGAACGCTGACCTTCACCCTGCGCCAGGGGGAAGCCGTGCTTCTGACCCGGCACGAGGAAATCACGGTCCTGGCCTTTGACGAGTGGCAGGGCATCACCATCTACCCGGAGCTGCTGGCAGCCTTCGTGACCCCCAATCACCCGGAGCTTCCCAAAATCATCGGCCGCGCGGAGGATATCCTGGGCCACTGGACCGGGGACAATGCCATGGACGGCTACCAGTCCCAGGATCCCACCCGGGTTTTGCGGCAGGCAGGTGCCATCTTCACCGCCCTGAAAGAGCAATCCATCTCCTACGCAGTGCCCCCCGCCAGCTTTGAGCGGACGGGTCAGCGGGTGCGGCTCTGCGATGCGGTTTTGCAGCAAAAACTGGGTACCTGTCTGGACCTGACTCTTCTTTATGCCGCCTGTCTGGAGGCGGTGGGCCTGCATCCGCTGCTCATTTCCACCGAGGGCCACATTTTCACAGGCCTGTGGCTGGAGGACCGGATGTTCCCGGAATGTGTCCAGGACGACGTTTCCCTCATTCAAAAGCGTCTGGCCTCCGGCATCAACGAGATCGCCGTGGTGGAGACCACCTGCCTGACCTCCGGCAAAGACCTTTCCTTCGACCAGGCCCGGACCATCGGCGAGCAGAATCTGACCAATCAGAATTTTGAATGTGTCATCGACATCCACCGGGCCCGCATGAGCCGCATCACCCCCCTGCCCCAGCGGTTTTCCACCCCCGGCGGCTGGGTCATCCGGGAGGCGGCGGAGATTTCCAAAGCAAGCCGCAGCGCACCCCGTCAGCTGGATGAGCCCATCCGGCTGGACCCCGATTTGGAGCAGCAGACCCTGCCCAAAAAGGCCCAGTGGGAGCGCAAGCTCCTGGACTTAGGGTTGCGAAACACCCTCATCAACCTGCGGTTGACGAAGACCCAGCTTCCCATTCTGACCAATTCTCTGGACGATTTGGAGGATGCCCTCCAGAGCGGCAGTGACTTTACCATCCACGCCCGCCCCGCGGACCTGAGCTGCCCGGAATTTTCCTTTGAAGCCCTCCACGAGCTGGGCAACGCCGCCATCGTGCAGGCGGAATTCGCCAACAAACGGCTCCGCTCCATTCTGACGGACAGTGAACTTGGAAGAGCCTTAAAGGACCTCTACCGCAGTGCCCGGACCGCGCTGGAGGAAAACGGCGCGAATACCCTCTATCTCGCCCTGGGCATGCTCCGCTGGTACGAAAGCAAGCGCAGCACCAAGGCCCGCTACGCCCCCATCGTGCTCCTTCCCATTGAAATGGTCCGCCGGTCCGCCGCCCGGGGCTACGTCATCCGGCTCCGGGACGAGGAGCCCCAGATGAACATCACATTGCTTGAAAAGCTCAAGCAGGACCTCGGCATCGTCATCCAGGGCGTGGATCCCCTGCCCGCCGATGAGCATGGCGTGGACATCCGCCGGGTGCTGACCATCGTCCGCAAGGCCATCATGGACCAGCCCCGCTGGGACGTGCTGGAAACGGCGAGCCTTGGCATCTTCTCCTTCTCCCAGTTCGTCATGTGGAACGACATCCGAAACCGCAGTGACGACCTGATGCGAAACAAGGTGGTCCGCAGTCTCATGGAGGGCAGGCTCTCCTGGAAAGCCGAACCCCTGGAGATCGGCGAACGGGTATCGGAGGAACAGGTGCTGCTGCCCATGAGCGCGGATGCCTCCCAGCTCCACGCCATCACCGCCGCCTGCGAGGGCAAAAGCTTCGTCCTCCACGGTCCCCCCGGCACCGGCAAATCTCAGACCATCACCTCCCTGATCGCCAACGCCCTGGCCCAGGGCAAGCGGGTCCTCTTCGTGGCGGAAAAAATGGCCGCTCTGGAGGTGGTGGAAAAGCGTCTGGACAGCATCGGCATCGGCCCCTTCTGTCTGGAGCTCCACTCCAACAAATCCAAGAAAAAGGATGTGCTGGAGCAGCTCCGCCACGCCTCTGAGGTCACCAAGACCCAGACAGCCGAGGCCTACGCCGCCAAGGCCCAGCAGATCGCCGATCTGCGGGCCGAGCTGGACGACTACGCCCAGCAGCTCCATACCGTCCAGCCCTGCGGCTCGACCCTGTACACCCTGATCGGAGCCTATGAGGGCTGTAAGGATGCCCCCGAAATCGCGGCCTTTTACCCGGATTTTATCCGAACGCTTGATTCCAATGCACTGGATGCCCGGAAGCTCACCGTGGAGCGGCTCACCGCCGCCGCCCGGGAGATCGGCCACCCGGCGGGGCATCCCCTGTCCATGGTGGGCTGTACCCAGTACAGCCAGACACTGAAAACCAATCTGCGCCCTGCGGCGGACCGCTACACCGCCGCCCTGGATGCCATCGTACCCCAGGTCACGGTCTTGTCCGAAACCCTTGGACTTGGTCCGATCCGCTCCTACGAGGATCTGCGCCGTATCAGCCAGATCGCGGAAAACCTCGACGGCTGGTACGACCTGCCCCAAAGCTGGGCAAAGCAGGAAGATCCCAACGCTTATCTGGATCAGGTATCCAAACTGGCCCGACATGGCGCAAGTGCGGAAACCCTGAAAAGCGGCCTGCTCACCCAATTCGAGACCGGCATTTTGAATCTGAACGGTGAACAGCTCCTCAGCGAATACCATGAGACCGCCGGAAAGTGGTTCCTGCCGAAAATGCTGGGCATCAACCGTCTGGCGAAGCTTCTCAATTCCCACGCCAAAGCCCCCATCCAGAAGGACCGGCTCCCGGAGTATCTGACTGCTCTGCGGGACTACCAATCTGAACTCGCCCAGACGAATGACCTGATGAAGGATTACGGCGCAGGTTTGGGAGAAGCCCCCGACTGGGCGCAAATTGCAGACCTCGCCGCCACCGCCCGGACCAGCATTCTGGAGCTTGACCGGCTGACGGGAAATGCCGAGATCCGAAAGCAGTTCTGCGGCTGTCCCGACCTGCGGGAAACGGTCCGCGCGGTCTGCGCGCACTTCCCCGAATTCCGGGAGGCAAAGCTTTCTCTCGATCAGCTCATCGCCCCCGTCAGTACCCCCGCCGACAACTGGCATCAGAGCCAAAAGGACCTCTGCGCCGCAGTCATTCACCACGCTGACCAACTCAAGGAGTGGATCGCCTACTGCGCCGCCGCAAGGGATGCCCGGGAGCTGGGCCTTGGCAATGTGGTGGACGCCTACGCGGGCGGCATGGACCACGAGGACATTTACCCCGCCTTCCGGAAGGCCATGCTCATGGGCCTCATCCAAAATGCCATTGACGACAGCGACACCCTCAACGGCTTCTCCGGCGCGGTGTTCAACAAGAAGATCGACCAGTACAAGCGGATGGACCGGGAGCTCACCGCCCTGTGCCAGCAGGAGATCTACTGTAGGCTTGCCAGCCGGGTGCCCAATTTCACCCGGGAGGCCGCCCACAGCTCCGAGCTTGGCATCCTCCAGCGGAGCATCAAGAGCGGCGGCCGGGGCACCAGCATCCGCAGGCTCTTCGACCAGATCCCCAATATGCTCCCCCGGCTGTGCCCGTGCATGCTCATGAGCCCCATTTCCGCCGCCCAGTACTTAGACCCCAAGGGTGAGCCCTTCGACATCGTGGTCTTTGACGAGGCCTCCCAGCTTCCCACCTGCAAGGCCGTCGGCGTTCTGGCCCGGGGCACGGAAGCAGTCATCGTGGGTGACCCCAAGCAGATGCCCCCCACCTCCTTCTTCTCCACCAATACCGTGGACGAGGACGATCTGGAAGCGGAAGATCTGGAGAGCATCCTGGACGACTGTCTGGCTCTGAATATGCCCCAGGCCCACCTGCTGTGGCACTACCGCAGCCGCCACGAGAGTCTCATCGCCTTCAGCAACCGGGAATTCTACGAAAACAAGCTTTTCACCTTCCCCTCGGTCAATGACCGGGTATCCATGGTGACATTGCGCCACATCGACGGTTCCTTCGACCGGGGCAAGTCCCGGACCAACCGGGCCGAGGCCCAGGCGGTGCTGGACGAGCTCCTGCGTCGGTATCGGGACCCCATCCTCTCCCGGCAGAGCATCGGTGTCGTCACCTTCAACATCTCCCAGCAGCACCTGATCGACGATCTGCTCAGTGAAGCCTGCGCCAGGGACCCGGCTCTGGAAAAGTGGGCCTACGGCTCTGCCGAGCCCCTGTTCATCAAGAATCTGGAAAATGTCCAGGGCGATGAGCGGGATGTGATCCTCTTCTCCATCGGCTTCGGTCCCGACCAGAATGGAAAAGTCCACATGAACTTCGGCCCCCTGAACCGGGACGGCGGCTGGCGGCGGCTGAATGTTGCCGTGTCCCGCGCACGCTGCGAGATGATGGTCTTCTCCGCCCTGCACCCGGATCAGCTGGACCTGAACCGCACCAAGGCCGAGGGCGTTGCCGCCCTGCGCAAATTCCTGGAGTACGCCGAGGGCCGCACCCGCGCACTGGAAGCGGCGGAAATCAACGGACAGTCCGACGCAGACGGCATCGCCCGCTCCATCCAGGCGGCATTGAAGGAGCACGGCTACGAGGCCGATCTGAATGTGGGACGTTCTGAGTACCGCATCGACATCGGTATCATCGACCCCGCCGCGCCGGAGACCTACCGGCTGGGCATCCTGCTGGACGGCCCCGGTTACGGAGCCGCCAGGACTACCCGGGACCGGGAGCTTGCGCAGATCGGCGTTCTGCAGGGTCTGGGCTGGAACATTCTTCGTATCTGGACCATGGACTGGTGGGACAACCGGGATAAGGAGCTGGGCCGCATCCTCAAGGCCCTTCAGGAGCTCCCCGCCGCTCCCGTGGAGGAAAAAGCCGCACCCGTCCGGGAGATCCCTGCCGCGATGCCGGAACCGCAAAAGGAGGCGGAGCTTCCCGTCTATCAGGCGGCAGTTCTTCCCCTTGAACTGCTGACCCCGGAGGACTTTCTGGAGCCGAGATATTTCGCCGCCATCCAGCGAAAGATCGAAGCGGTCATCCGGGCCGAGGCCCCCATCAGCCTGTCCCTGCTGACCCGGCGGATCATCCAAAGCTACGGCATCTCCCGGGCCGGCAACCGCATCCAGACCCAGATGGAGCGGTTCCTCACCCGCATGAAGCTCCCCACCACCATCCAGGCAGAGGGTAAATTCTGCTGGAACCCGGACCAGGACCCCGAACACTACGGGGAATTCCGCATCTGCGGCGAGGGCGACAGCCGCCGGGACATCCGGGATGTGCCCGTCCAGGAGATCGCAAACGCCATGTGTGCCGTGCTGAGCGAACAGGTCAGCATGAGCCGTGACGACCTCCTGCGGGAGACCGCCAATAAGCTAGGCTACACCCGCCTGGGAAGCAATGTGCTCAGCTCCATGAACCACGGCTTCGCCTACGCAGAGGCCCGCAGTGCCATAACGGTCTCCACCAACGGCACAATTATTCTCTCAAAATAACCGCTAAAAAGCCCTCCGGAACAATCCGGAGGGCTCTTTTTATGCCATGGTGCGATACAGGAAGGTAACGACCTGAGCGCGGTTGCAGATGGAGTTGCCACCAAACTCCGTTGCACTCATACCGTTGGTGATGCCGTTTTCAACGGCCCAGAGGACGGCGGGGCCGTACCATGCGGCGGCATCCACGTCGGTGAAGGGATTCTCCGTGGAAGTCACAGTGGGCGCACCCATTGCACGGTACAGGAACGTAACCACCTGAGCACGGTTGCACAGGGCAAAGGGACCGAAGGTATCGGCGGTCAGACCATTGGTGATCTTCTTCTCCACGGCCCAGAGGACGGCCTTATAGTAGAAGTCGGTCTCCTTCACATCGGTGAAGGGATTCTCGGTGGAGCTCGGTTCGGGAGAACCGGCAGCGCGCCACAGGAAGGTCACGACGGCGGCACGCTGGCAGCTTCCGTTGGGGTCGAAGGTCGTCTCGGTGGCACCGGTGGTGATACCCTTCTCCACGGCCCACAGAACGGGATCGATGTAGAAGGAACCCTCAGGCACGTCGGTGAAGGGATTCTCGCGGGTGGCATCGCAGTTTTCACAGCCGGTGCCCTTCCAGACATGGCCGGGAATCTGGATCTCGACGGTTTCCTCTGCCTGAGCAGTGCTGGCGCAGTCCTCCAGGGTGGTCAGCGTGAGCACAGTTTCCTGGGTTTTCTCCGTGTTCACGGAGAAGACCAGGGTTGCCACAACTGCATCGATTTCGCTTGCATCGGCGTAGCCGATGCGAACAATGCCGTCCTTTCCGGTATCCATGCAGGTCATAACCGCACCGCCCTCGGCAGAAATGAGGTTCAGAAGCTGACTGTCATAGCGCAGCTCCACCAGACCGTTGGTGCTGTCCATGGCGTAGACGGGCACGGTGACGGTCTTCTCGCCGCAGTCCACCTTGATCCCGCCGCCGTCCACCACATTGGCCCCATCCGTGACGGTGATGGCCTGGGTGGAACCCGCAGGAACCTCGGAACGCTGAACAGTGCCCTCCTGATCCGCCACGGGAACGGCGGTGACGGGGCTCTGATTGGACTGCACATCCATGACGATGGCGGGCCAGACATTCTCGCCGAAGTTGCCCAGCTCCATGGCATCATAAACATCATCGTCCGCGTTGTAGGCCAGTCGGTAGAGCTTGTTGGACTTGCCGGTGAACGCAGACAGGTACAGGGCTCCGTCATCGCCCACCACCAGGGAGGAATACTCCTTGCTGGCGAAAAGGTCCCCAGGCAGGGTGCTGTCGGTCCGGGAGTAGCGGAAGGTGTCGTAGTTGTTGTAGGTGAAGATATTGGCCCGCCAGATTGCGCCGGTGTTGTCCACCAGATAGAGCACATCGCTCAGGTATTCGCCGCCGTTGTAGCTGTAGAGCTCCGTACCAGCGGAGGCCACGACCATGAGATTGTCGTGGTCATAGCCCATGGAATAGGTGTAGACGTAATCCTTGCCGTCGATGGCTCTGGGCCGGACCAGGGAGCCGTTTCGGATGTAGTAGACCCAGTCGCTGTCCTCGGCAGAGTACAGCGCACTGTAGGCCAGGCCATGGGGATAGTAGTAATTGTCGGGCATGTAGCTGTAGGGTCCGGCAACCACCTTACCCGCGCCATCCATCTCGTAGGCGGCATAGCCGGGGTTCAGGATGAAGAAATTCTCACTGCCGGGGATGGGGGCCGCGGCGATGGCATCCTGCTGCAGCTGTGCGCCAGCCTCCCAGGGCTCGCCGGAGGTCACATCCCAGGTAAAGAAGTTGGTCACGTCTGCGGAGCCGTTGTCCCAGACCAGAACGCCCTCCACCTGGACATCCAGCACGGAGACGGTGACGGTACACTGGGCATAGACGGCGGGATTGGCGGCAGAGGTCACGGTGATGACCGCACTGCCCTCACCCACGCCGGTGATGAGGCCCTTACTGCTGACAGTGGCGACGGAAGGATCGCTGGAGGCAAAGAGGACCTCCCGGTTTTCCGCATGCCAGGGAGCCACGCCCACGGTGAGCTGGTAGGTCTTGTCCCGGAAGACCTCCACATGCTCCTTGTTCAGGGTCACGGCCACCACCTCGCCGCTGGGATCATACCAGTCGTTGGCGGAATCGCTCCAGTCGGGGAAGATCAGCGTGGTGACTTCGCCGTAGAAGTAGCGGTAGTCGGAGTTGACATAGGAACCGTTGGTGGGGTTTTGGGGGTCAATGCGGTTGAGCTCATAGGCCTGGGTATCGGCGGAAGAGGAATTGTTGCACACCAGATACAGGTAGCCGTCGTTGGGGTTATACTCCAGGCAGTCATAGCCGGAGGAATAGGGATTGATGTAACCCACCTGGCTTACGGCACCGATCTTGCCGCCGTCCAGGGTGAAGGTATAGAGGTTGGGATAATTGCTGTCGCTGGTCATAAAGAACTTGCCGTCCCCGACGTAGGCCAGAGTCGCGCCGGGATAGTAGCCGGCGGCCAGGGTGCCGAGCTCCGTGACAACGCCGGTCATGCGGTCGATGCTGATGAGCATGCTCTCATAGCTGTCAACGGAGTACAGGGCGTAGATGATGCCGTTTTCCCGGTCGTAGGTCATGTCGGCAAGGAGATAGTCCAGGGATGTGACCTTGGCAAACTCAAAGAGGTTGTCACCGGGGGCGGCATAGAGGTTCTTGTCGCCGTCCACGAAGTAGACATAGGAGCCCACGGCCGTGGCCGCCACAACATCGATCTCGCTGGCAAACCAGCCCTCGTAGCTGACCAGCTCCGTGGAAGAGGCGGGCCAGTCACCGACGTTCCACTCCCGGAAGGTGGAGCTGTAGTAGAGCATTTCGGGCATGGGTTCGGGGGTGCCGATGGTCTCCTTCAGCTTATAGGTGGTCTTGTTCACGGCGTAGTCCACCACCTGGATGACGAACTTGTAGCCGTTGACCGCATCCAGGGGGACCTCCAGCTCCACGGTAGAACCCGCAGGAGCATCCTGGTCCGCGCCGCAAAGGGCCAGCTGCTTCCGGCCGGTCACGTCGTAGATGACCACACCGGCCACATGCTGGTTGTCGGACACGGTCAGCCGAAGAACATTCTTCTCCCGATCCACCACCACGGAATCCTCCACGATGACGGGGGCGGTGTTGTCGACGATAAAGGGCATCTCCAGGGAATCTGCCTTGGACCAGTCGCCGTTGTAGAGCTCCACCAGGGCGTCAAATTTCAGATTACCGCGCTCGCCCTCTTCCATGTCGGGGGCAAAATCCAGCTCAAAGGTCTGGGGCACATTCAGCCAGCCGCCCAGTGCCGCATAGTAATAGGCCGCATCCACCGCGCCGCCCTCCTCATAGAAGAGCTCCTCGCCGGTGGTGGTGTTGGTGATGACTGCACGGTGGGCACCGGCATTTCGGATCAGGCCGAAGTCAAAGCCCCGGAAATAGTCGCCCCGCTCCAGATTGATGGCGTTGCGTTCCGGCATATACTTACTGTCGGCCTCGATGGGGTTGCCGCCGAAGTAGTAGGTCACATTGACGTTGTCGCCGTAGGTGACGCCCACGCCGTTGACGTAGGAGGTGGCCCAGTAGGGCTCCCGCTCCTCTTCCCCGGTGAAATAGGTGGTGTAGCAGGTCTCGTCGAACATGGAGGGCTCATGCCAGCCGCCGTAATAGGCCAGCACGGGAATGCTCAGGGTGGGCAGGACCACACCCTCGTCATTGGCTATGGCCTCCGCAAAAACAAAGGCCTGTACATAGGCACCTGCGGGATTCTCGTCATTCAGACGCGCCTTCTCCCCAGCGGACAGGCGGATGGTCACATCCACGGTGACGGACTCGCCGCCGGCGACCTCCACGGCAACAGCACACTGCTTCAGCAGCAGGTGCACATCGTAGGTGTTGACCAGACCATCGCCGCTCAGGTCCCCATTCAGCTCTTCGCCGGTGGTAACAGCGTTCAGCAGAGCCTGGGCATCGGCCTTGTCGGTGATGCCGTCGTTGTTAAAGTCGTAGGCGGTCAGATCATCAGTTTCCAGAACCTCGCCGTTGACCCGGAACTCCACCTGGGCATCCATGGGGCGGGTCAGGGTGTCGAGGTAACGGATGCCCTCCTCGCTCTCAAAAACGTCCTGGGTAAAGACATCGCCAGACAGGCGGTAGGAAACGGCCTCATCGGAGAGGTTGTTCAGATCAAAAGTAAAGCTGTAAACGCCGGTACGCTCGGCATCGTCGCCCAGCTCCGCCTTGACCTTTCCGTCGTCCTGGCCCTCGACAGTGATGTAGACGGGGCTTGCCATGGCATCGGACACATTGCCAAGGCCGGAGCCCTGCTGCATGACGGCGTAGTAGCTGCCGTTGTTGCCGTTGATAAGCGGCTCGGCGGTGGCCATCAGCAGGGACTGGGCCAGGGCCCGGTCGGTCATGCCCGCATCCTGGATGCCGTTCTCCTGCAGGTACTGGAGCATCAGGGCGGACATACCGGCCACCTGGGGCGCGGCCATGGAGGTGCCGGACATGAGCTCGTAGCCGGTGCCGGAGGGATCCACGCCGTTGACGGAGTAGATATTGCCGCCGGGGGCCGCGATCTCCGGCTTCAGCTTCAGGTCGCTGGGAACACCCCAGGAGGAGAAGCTGCTGATGGTCTTGAATTCGGAATCATTGTAATGACCGGTGACGGTGCCCACCACGGTGACGGTACCGGTGTAATAGGTCAGGCCGCTCTTGGCAGTCTTCATCTCACCGCCCTCGCGGACGTATGCCGCGTTGGTCTGGGCGATGGCCACCACGGGGATGGCGTACTCCAGGCCCGTCAGGTCCATATACACCACGCCGGGCTGGTTATTGCAGACGACAACGGCAAGCGCACCCAGGGCAGCGGCGTTGTGGGCCTTCTCCAGGAAGGAGATCTCGCCCCGGGAGACGAAGACGATCTTACCGGTCAGGTCGATGCCCGCGTAATCCTCGGCATATCCAAAACCATCCAGATAAACAAAGTCATAGTCGGTGCCGGTGGCCTTCATGGAGGTGTCCAGGGTGCCGAGAGCCACATTGCCGTACTCCACATAACCGTCGCCCAGGGATTCCAGGTAGCCGAAGGTGTGCTCCCCCACAATCAGGTCGCCGGAGAAATCGCCGTCATTGTCCACGGAGGCCACCGCCAGAGAATTGGCGTAGGTGCCGGGAGTGCCGCCGGTGGCGAAGTTCACATCGTCGTTGAAGAGGTAGCCGTAGTAGGTATTCTCCGCCCAGTAGCCGTAGTTGCCGCCGGAAATGGACACGACGGTATCGGTCTCAGTCAGGCTGTTGAACAGCTCCTCGTACAGGGGATCGTCACTGTAGGTCCGGCCCGCCAGAGGGGAACCCAGGGACAGGTTGATGGCATCCGCGCCCAGGATCAGGGCATCCTCCATGGCGGCGAGAATGTCGGAATCGTAGGCACCGCCGTTGGCTCCGAAGACCTTCATGGTCAGAAGCTGTGCATCGGGTGCATTGCCCGCCACGCCGGTCTCCCGTGCGGCATCCACGAACACATCCTGCTTTTTGATGAAGCGGTTGGCGGCGGCGATGCCTGCCACATGGGAGCCGTGCTCACCCTGGCTGTCATTGTCGTGGGTCACATCCAGGTTGGCATCGATGTAATTATAGCCGTATGCGGCCTTGGCATTGATGTACAGGTCCTCGGCGGTCAGGGTCACACCGGCCTCCTGCTGACGGGTGTAGGCGTTCAGCTCCGTCAGGACTGCGGCAATGTCCTCCACGTCCATCAGATCGTAGGACTTGCCGGTGGCGGAAGCCGCCGTCTTCACCGCATGGAGGAATGCATCCTCGGCAAAGGACTGGTGGTCGGTGTCCAGGCCGGTGTCGATGACGGCAATGCGCATGCCCGCGCCGGTATAGCCCGCCTGCCAGGACTGCTGTGCGCCGGTCATCTGGCCGGAAATGGCCATCTGGGGCTCATAGGTGCCGCCGACGGATGCCACCTGAGGCTCGTAGCAGTTCTCCTCCACCACCCGTGCAACGCCGTCCAGCTTCTCGATCGCAGAAATCGCAGAGCGGGGCACATTGGCGGAGATCACATTGGCGGCCAGGGTCAGATTCCACACCACATCCAGCTTCCGGCCCTTCAGGACCTGCCGCTCGATGGATGCGGTCAAGGCTTCCTGACCGCGCTTCAGGCTGTCGCGGTAGCGGACCGCGTCCGTGTCCGTCAGACTTCCCATTACATGGAAGCCTGCATCCAGAGTGGATGCCTGTTCCAGCTGAATGGAAACGCGGACCATTTCGTTCATGTCTTTTTCTGCCTCTGCGGTGTTATCCACCTTAGCAAGAGGCAGCTCGGCGGAAACGGCATCATTGCCGATTTGCTCGATGCCGAAGGTCAGCCCGGCATCCGGCTCCACCGCCCCCGCAGGGGTCAGATATCCCGCCACCAGCACAAATGCCAGCAGCAGACACAGACCTCTGCGAAGAAAGTTGCTCTTTTTCATATTCTTTCCTCCTTATTTTGTCGTTCACAGGAACCCCCAAATTTTAGCATTTTTGTATACAGCTGTCAACTCCCGGCAAAGAAAAATGGAGGCGCGCCGCGCCTCCATTTAAGATGATCGTTTTACTTGTACAGGTTGAAAAACACGCTTCTGCCGGGATAGCGGGCACTGCTGCCGAGCTCCTCCTCGATGCGCAGGAGCTGGTTGTACTTGGCCACCCGGTCACTGCGGCTGGGTGCGCCGGTCTTGATCTGGCCCGCGTTCACCGCCACGCTCAGGTCCGCGATGGTCGTATCCTCCGTCTCGCCGGAACGATGGGACACGATGGCCGTGTAGCCCGCCCGGTGGGCCATGCGGATGGCCTCCAGCGTCTCCGTCAGGGTGCCGATCTGGTTGACCTTGATGAGGATGGCGTTGCCGATACCCTGCCGGATGCCCTGGGACAGCCGCTCCGTGTTGGTGACGAAAAGGTCATCGCCCACCAGCTGGACCTTGCTGCCGATGGCGTTGGTGAGCAGCTCCCAGCCCTCCCAGTCCGTCTCGCCCATGCCATCCTCCAGGGAAATGATGGGGTACTTTTTGCTCAGCCGTTTCCACATGGCAACCATCTGCTGGCGGCTCAGGACCTTCCCGGACTTGGGCAGATGGTACATGCCGGACGCTTCCACGAACCACTCAGAGGAGGCCGCATCAATGGCAATCATAAAGTCCTCGCCGGGAATGTAGCCCGCCCGCTCGATGGCTTCCACGATGACAGCCAGCGCGTCTTCATCCTTTTTCAGGTTCGGCGCGTAGCCGCCCTCGTCGCCCACACCGGCGGCGGGGATCCCCCGGTCCTTCAGAACCGATCTCAGGGTGTGGAAAACCTCGGCGCAACGCCGCAGGGCCTCGGCCCAGCTGGGAGCCGATACGGGCATGATCATAAATTCCTGAATGTCCACATTGTTCGCCGCGTGGGCTCCGCCGTTGAGAATGTTCATCATGGGCACGGGCAGGACTCTGGCATCGCTGCCGCCGATATACCGGTACAGGCTCAGCCCCAGGGAATTGGCCGCCGCCTTTGCAACCGCCAGGGACACCGCCAGAATGGCATTGGCTCCCAGACGGCTCTTGTTGGGGGTACCGTCCAGCTCCATGAGCAGGCGGTCGATGTTCGCCTGATCCATGGCATCCTGTCCGGCCAGAGCCTGGGCGATTACGGTGTTCACATGCTGGACCGCCTGGCTGACACCCTTGCCCAGATAGCGGCCCGGATCGCCGTCGCGCAGCTCGCAGGCTTCATAAATACCCGTGGACGCGCCGCTGGGGACCGATGCCCGACCAACACTGCCGCCCTCCAGAAGAACCTCCGCTTCCACCGTGGGATTTCCCCGGGAATCCAGGATCTCACGACCTTTTACAGAAAGAATTCGTTTCATAATCGTCACTCCTTTGTCAGTTGTATTTTGTATCTTTATTATATCCCAAATCGGAAAATCTTCCGTGATTTTGTTACCGAGTCAAACTGAAGCAGCGAATCATCGGATTTGCTGTTTTGTGGAATGATTTTTGCTTTTTAAGTCATTCTCTTGCAATCAATTCCCTTGTCGTGTAAAATATATATGAATCATTATGCACCTTTGCCCGAGAGATTTGGTAATGATGCACATAAGGAAGGAGATCGTAATATGAAAGCAATCACCAAAACCTGCAGAAGAATTCTTTCTGCGATCCTTGCTGTTGCGATGGTCATTGGCCTCGTTCCGGCGACGGAAACGAAGGCTGCGGACGGTTCTCTGACATCCGTGGAGTCCGCTGCGGCGAGCGCAAACGTGGTCACCGTGAAGTTCAACAACGGCATCCGCGGTAAGATCACATTCCTGGAGGGCGATATTTTCCGCTACAATGTGGACCCCAGCGGCGCGTTCTCCGAGTATGCCACCACCGTTTACGGCAACACGGTAAGGATCCCCCAGTATCCCGACTCCTATGATGCCTACAGCCACCCCAGCGCATCCGTCAGCGAGGTAGGCGGCGATATCGTCATCGAGGCCGGGGACACCACCATCAAGTTCGAGAAGTCCACTGCCAAGATGACCATCCTGTACATGGACAAGGTCGTCATGGAGGAGAAAGAGGCTCTGGTTCTGGGCAGCCAGACCACTCAAACCATCGTCAGAAACGAGGGTGAGAACTTCTTCGGCGGCGGCACCCAGAACGGCCGCTTCCTCCATACCGGCGAGTCCATCAACATCAAGAACGAGAGCAACTGGGTCGACGGCGGCGTTGCATCTCCCAACCCCTTCTATTACTCCACCGAGGGCTATGGTGTGCTGCGCAACACTTTCCTGCCCGGCGTTTATGACTTTGGCAAGACCGAGGATGGTACCGTCAGCGCGGTCCATAACGAAAACGAGTTCGACGCCTACTACTTCCTCTCCGACGGTGAAAACGTTACAGAGGTGGTCCGGGAGATCCTGGCAGGCTACTACCATGTCACCGGCGCTCCCGTCCTGCTGCCCGAGTATGCCTTCTATGAGGGTCACCTGAACGCCTACAACCGGGACTCCTGGACCGATACCAACGGCACCGGCGGCTGGAAAATCTACGGCAGCTATTCCCACGACGGCAGCGAGGGCGTTCTGACGGCCTACCGCGAGGCCGGTCAGTCCACCGGCTACCGCATTCCCGAGAATGCCCATGCCGAGTCCCTGAACGGCTACGGCCCCACCGTTTTCGCACAGAATTTCCCCTCCACCGCGGACACTCCCTATGAATTCTCCGCCCGCGCTGTCATCGATCAGTATGTAGACATGGATATGCCCCTGGGCTACTTCCTACCCAATGACGGTTACGGTGCAGGCTACGGCCAGAATGGTTACTATGTGACCGGCGGTGTCAACGCTGACGGCTCCAGCTCCGCCGAGCGTATCGCAGCCGTTGACGCGAATGTCGAGAACCTGGCTGATTTCACTGAGTATGCCCGGAAATACGGTGTCGAAACCGGCCTGTGGACCCAGAGCTATCTGACCCCCGACTCCAACCCCGGCACCTACTGGCATCTGCTGCGGGACTTCGCCAAGGAAGTCTCCGTGGCCGGTGTCACCAGCCTGAAGACCGACGTTGCATGGGTCGGCTACGGCTATGATATGGCCCTGACTTCCCAGCAGAGCGGTTACAACACCGTTTCCACCCTGCTGGACTACCGTCCCAACATGATCACCCTGGACGGCTGGGCAGGCACCCAGCGTTTCGCCAGCGTCTGGACTGGCGACCAGTACGGCGGCGACTGGGAATACATCCGCTTCCACATCCCTACCTACATCGGTCAGTCCCTGAGCGGAAACCCCAACGTCGGTTCTGATATGGACGGTATTTTCGGCGGCAGTGCACTGATCTCTACCCGTGACACCCAGTGGAAGATCTTCAGCCCCACCATGCTGAACATGGACGGCTGGGGCAGCTACGCCAAGACCCCCTACACCTTCGGCGATCCCTACACCGGCATCAACAGAATGTATCTGAAGCTGAAGGCCCAGCTGCTGCCCTACCTGTACACCACCGCAGCATCCGCCTCCGGCATTGACACCGGCAATGGCGATACCGGCCTGCCCATGGTCCGCGCCATGTTCCTGGAGTATCCGGATGATGCCTACTCCGCAACCAGGAACGTGCAGTATCAGTACCTGTTCGGTGACAGCATCCTGGTTGCTCCCATCTATACCGAAACTGAGAATATCGATGCAATGGGCAACGACGTTCGCAACGGCATCTACCTGCCCGATGAGGATCAGCTCTGGATCGACTACTTCACCGGCGACCAGTATCACGGCGGTCAGGTCCTCAATAACTTCGACGCCCCCCTGTGGAAGCTGCCTTTCTTCGTAAAGAACGGTGCGATCATCCCCATGTGGGAGGAGAACAACGCTCCCACCGCCATCGACAAGGCCAACCGCATCACCGAGTTCTGGCCCGCAGGCTCCACCGAGTACACCCTGTTTGAGGATAACGGCACCTATGTCAAGAACGACCAGGTCGACGTGGACGGCTACGGCAAGGTCAACAAGATCGACTACGGAAGCCATGTTTCCACCCGGTACACCTCTGTGGTCGAGGGCAGCACCGCAACCCTGACCGCCGAAAAATCCACCGGTACCTATGAAGGATACGAGAAGGACAAGAACACCACCTTTATCGTCAACCTCTCCGCAGAGCCCACCGCTATCACCGCCAAAAACGGCGCAACTGTCCTGACTATGGTCGAGAAGACCAGCAAGGAAGCCGTTCTGAATGCCGAGCTGGCCTCCGGCGAGTTCGCATACTACTACGACGCCGCTCCCGCCATTGAGACCTATGCGGTCGAAGGTGAGGACGAGTTCGCCGCCATGATGGAGGGCAAGATTTCCTCCCCCAAGCTGTACGTCAAGTTTGCCCAGACCGATTCCCAGGCCAATGAGCAGACTCTGATCCTGGAAGGCTTCGAGAATGTGGATGCCGACCTGCCTGTCAACGAGCTGGATCCCGACCTGGCTGTCCCCACCAACCTGCACGACGTGGCCGAGGGCAAGACTCCCACCTCCAATGTCATCGCCTGGGATGCGGTGGAAGGTGCCACCGGCTATGATGTCCGCGTTGATGGTATGATCAACAGCGTCGGCAATGCCACCACCTACACCCACAACGATCAGGGCTACAACACTGCCCACACCTATGCCGTCCGTGCCAGAGGCGAGAACGGTTACTCCGCCTGGAGCGCAGCCATCGAAGCCACCACGTTGAATGACCCCTGGAGAAATGCTCCTGCGGCCAGTATCACCTGGAACGGCGGCGATCAGTGGGGCGCCCTGTCCAACGCAACCGACCACGATACCGCAACCATGTTCCACTCCACCGGCGATGTGGTGTCCAGCGCAGAGCCCTTCATCTTCGACTTCGGCGCAGCTTACAAGCTGGACAAGTTCGAATACTATCCCCGCGATAACTACAGCAACGGTACCGTCTCCAGGATGGATGTTTTCACCTCTCTGGACGGTGTCCACTGGATGAAGGTCCACGAGGGTGACACCGATGTGTGGACCTATGACACCGATGCCACTGTCCATGAAAATGTGAAGACCGTTGACCTGTCCGGCAGTGCAGCGCGCTATGTCAAGCTGGTGGTCAAAGAGTCTGTCGGCGGTTTCTTCGCCGCAAATGAGCTGGTGGTATACAAGGCAGATGGCACAGAAGGTTTTGCCGTCGGCAGCACCAACCTCCTGCCCGCCGTTACCGAGGCTGACTACACCAACATGATGAACTACAAGGGCACTTCCATCAAGGACGGTTCCAGCTTTGTGGATCAGATCCAGAAACGCTACGGCGACATCAACTATAACGAGGTCTACGATGTCTACGACTATGCCTTCACCGCGTTCCCCCTGAACCGAGGTCCCATCAATACCGGCAGCGTTTCCGGTAACGCAAGCTACGAGGTCACTGAGGAGAACGGCAACCTGGTCATCAAGGTCATGGCCGACAGGGTGCGCAATGTCAACGCCTTCGGTCAGGTGCTGCCCTATGATCCCGGCAAGCTGGAGTTCGTATCTGTGGTTCCCGGCGACATGGTCGCTTCCATGGAGGATTTCTCCGTCAACATGGAATACGACGACGGCACTGCCTACGTCAACCTGGCCTGCTTCAACAAGGGTGCCCAGAGTCCCGTCAACGGCTCCGGTGTTCTGGCAACCATCACTATGCGAAGAACGTCCAGCGTACGGAGTATCGATGCAGCCGGTATCGATCTTGGCAGCTTGATGCTGATTGGTCCCGACTACAGCCTCCTGACCATTGAGACTGGCGAAAACTCCGGTCCCATTAACAAGGTCACCAAGTACAGCCAGGATGATGTTACCATCACCATGACCAATGCGTTCCTGCCCACCGACAACGGCTCCAATGTCACCAGGCTGATCCAGCAGGGTACCTACAACGGCCTGTTTGACGGGCACATGACCCGTGACTTCGAGTTCCTATGGGACATGGAATCCAACTATGATCCCACTACCGGCAGGCTGCCTGCGTACATCACCCTGCCCGCAACCATGCATGTGACCTTCCATGAGGCTTCTGAGCTGACCCAGGTCACCGTCTACAACGCAAACAAGAGCAACGGCTTCGTCACCAAGGCTGAGGCGGTCCTGAATTACAGCGACGGCACCACCGGCAAGCAGGTCATCACCCTGACGGAGATGAGCGATTATGCGCCCTTTGAATTCTCCTGGCCTGACAGTAACAAGACCGTCGATTCCGTGGAGATCACCATCCTGGAGGCAATCAACTCCAACGGCGACGCTGTAACGAACATGATGACCCTGGCCGAGCTGGAGCTGCTGTACACTCCCGGCACAAATGAGGAGAACCCGCACGCACACAGCTATGAAGCCGTCGCGACTGCTCCCACCTGCACCGAGGGTGGCTTCACCACCTACACCTGCGCGTGCGGCGACAGCTATGTGGGCGACGAGACTGCGGCCCTGGGCCATGACTACGTCAACGGCGACTGCTCTCGCTGCGACGCTGTCCTGGAGCCCAACTTCTCCGACGTTCCCGTTGGTTCCTTCTTCTTCGATCCCGTGAAGTGGGCCGTCGATGAGGGCATCACCACCGGCACCACCCCCACTACCTTTGACCCCAACGGCAACTGCATGCGCGCCGTGGTCGTCACCTTCCTGTGGCGAGCCGCCGGTGAGCCTGAACCCACCTCCGACAACAACCCCTTCGTGGATGTGAAGGAGACCGACTTCTTCTACAAGGCCGTCCTGTGGGCTGTCGAGAAGGGGGTCACCAACGGTATGGATGCTGCCCACTTCGGTCCCACTGCTCTTTGCAACCGCGCTCAGGTCGTCACCTTCCTGTACCGCGCCATGGGCAACCCTGTGGTTAACAGCACGGAGCATCCCTTCGCCGATGTGTCCGAGGGTCAGTTCTACTTCAACGCCATGCTGTGGGCCGTGGAGAACGGCATCACCAATGGCCTGACTGCAACCACCTTCGGTCCCACCGCCACCTGCAACCGCGCCCAGGTCGTTACCTTCCTGTACCGCGCTTACAAGTAAGCATAACCCCAAAGGCCCCCTGTGGTAACGCACAGGGGGCCTTATTCTATCAAAATTACACCTCATAGGGGACAAAGATACAGGCCGCCGCTTCACTTTTTCTTGCCCCACCCCTTTCTTCGTGGTATAATAACGCCAAAATCCCACAAGGAGCGATTGTATGAAACGATTGATCATCTATGATGTTCCCATCGGGCACATCGAGCAATACACGAACGAAGACGATATTCTCGTCAACGCCTGCGACATCCACCGCTACTGCATCGGCTGCTTCGGCTGCTGGCTGAAGACCCCCGGCACTTGTATTATCAAGGACGGCTTCGAGGACATGGGCCAGCGTCTGTCCCAGGTCAGCGAGTTCATCCTGATCTCCAAGGCCACCTTCGGCAGCTACAGCTCCGCGGTCAAGAATGTCCTGGACCGCTCCATTTCCTATGTTCTGCCCTTTTTTGAGATCCGCAACGGTGAAATGCACCACGGCGAGCGGTATCAGAATGCCTTGACCATTTCCGCCCTCTTCTACGGTCACATGACCGAGAATGAGAAGCGGACCGCCCAAAATCTTGTGAAGGCCAATGCGGTGAACCTGAACGCAGCCCTTGGTAAGGTGCATTTTGTGGAAGACATGGACGATATCCGGGAGGTGCTGGCATGATTTTGATGCTCAATTGCAGCTATAAGGCAAGCGACAGCAATACCCAGTTTTTCCTGGAGCTTCTGAACGAGAAGCTTGACGGAGAAACCCGGATCATTCCCCTGAAACAAGTACTCAGCGGCGGATATGCAGATTTCCTGGGGGAACTGGAAGCGGCCCAGGCCCTGGTCATCGGCGCGCCGCTCTATGTGGACGGTCTGCCCGCCCAGGCGGTAAAGCTGCTGGAAATGCTGCTGGAATGTGACAGAACTCCCCTCGACCGAAAGCCGGTCTATGTGGTCTCCAACCTGGGCTTTTACGAGGGCGAGCAGATCTGCAATCTCTTCGACATCACAGCGAACTGGTGCGCCCGGATGGGGATGACCTACGGCGGCGGCATTGCCTTGGGCGCGGGCCCCATGATCCGCATGACCAAGGGTCTGCCTCTGCATCAGCACATCACAAAGGGCCTTCATACCCTTGCAGACCACATCCGCAGAGGCGAAGCCATGGACAACTATTACGCCAAGACCCGGATCCCCCGTATTGTCTACCTCCAGGCGGCGCACATCTCCTTCCGCAGTACCCTGAAGAAAAACGGCAATCCCAAATCCTAAGACCGTAAGATCGGAGCCTTCGGTGTCCGTCTGTCCGTCAGCTGATTGGGAGATGCCGAAGTCTACATTGGTCTGCTGTCCTCAAAGGCGATTGATTCCGCCTGATTTATGCAAAAACCGGATGGGAATTTCTTCCCATCCGGTTCTGATTCACTTAGCCCAGCAGAGCGGCTTCCAGGTCAGAGAGCATGGTATCCAGAGCCTGCACGCCGCCGGTGGAGGTGTACCAGACATTGGCGTGGCGGATCAGGTAGATGATCTTCCCCTCCTTGTAGCAGTCCAGCTCCCGGATGAGCTCGTTCTCGATGACCTCCTGTGCGCCCAGGATCCCCTCCTCGGCGGCACCGGTGGCGGTGGAACGGTCCAGGACGAAGATGTACTCAGGGTTCAGGTTGATGATGGTCTCCCAGGAGGCATCCTCGCCGTGGGTGGCCTTTTCCGCATCACCGACGGTCTCGCCCAGGTTCTTGCCGCCCAGCTCCGCAGCAAGAATGTTCAGCTGGCTCTGGGTGTCCATGATGGACATGGCGTTATTGTTGTACATGGCCAGCAGGATATCGCGGCCCTTCAGAACAGCGTTCAGTGCATCGATCCGGGGCTGGAAGCCGTCAAACATGGCATCCACCCGCTCCTCCAGTCCGAAGATGGAGGCGATGGTCTTTGCATTCTGACGGGTGCTCTCCACGATGCCCTTTTCATAGTCAACCGCCAGATACACAACGGGTGCAATGGCCTCCAGTTCCGCATAGATGCTGCTCAGTCGGCCGCCGATGAAGATGATGTCGGGCTCGCAGGCGGCGACCTTCTCCAGGTCTGCGGTCTTGACGGTGCCCAGATTCATGATCTTGCCGTCAGAGTCGTCGGGGTTGTAGTCGGTCAGGTACTCGATGGTGACTTTGGCAGAGCCCACGATCCGCTCCCCCAGGCCCAGGGCATCGATGATGTCCAAGGCGGGCATATCCAGAATGGCAATGCGCTGGGGATCGTAGGGAACCTCAATGTCCGTCATCTCCTTGTTGGGATTCAATGCCTGGATAGTAACGGTCTCGGGCTTGCGCTCTGCGGACGCGATGATTTCCGTGCTGCCGCAGGCGGCCAGAGAAAGTGCCATCGTCAGGCAGAGGATGATTGCAGTCAGTTTCTTCATGTTGTTGTTCTCCTTTTATAAAAGTACTGAAAATATATGGATCAATTACCTTAGTAATAGATCGTCAGGGGTCTGCCGTGGATGGTCTGAATCTCGAAGTCCACCCGGTAGATATCGGACAGGGTATCCTTCGTGATGACCTCCTCCACGGTGCCGAATTTTGCGATCCTTCCGTTTTTAAAAGCGCAGATATAGTCGGAATAGAAGGCCGCATAGTTGATCTCATGGAGCACCAGGATCACGGTTTTGCCCAGCTCATCGCAGAGCCGCCGGACGGTCTTCATCAGATTGGTGGCATGGTAGATATCCAGATTGTTGGTGGGCTCGTCCAGAAGCAGATACTCCGTATCCTGGGCAATGGCCATGGCGATGTGGGCCCGCTGACGCTGTCCGCCGGAAAGCTCATCGATAAAACTGTCGGCAAATTCCTCCAGCTCCATCCAGGCGATGGCCTTATCGATCATCTCCTGGTCCTCGATGGTCAGGCGGTTGCCGGAATAAGGGAATCGTCCAAAGGCCACCAGCTCCCGGACGGTGAGCTTCATCTGGATGTTGTTGTGCTGGGTCAGGATGCAAAGCTTTTTCGCCAGCTCCCGGCTTTTCCATTTGGCAAGGTCCCGGCCCTCAAACCGGACCGCACCGGCATCCCTGGCGATGAGCCGGGAAATCATGCCCATGACGGTGGATTTTCCCGCACCATTGGGACCGATGAGGGAGAGAACCTTCCCCTTGGGAATCTCAAAACTGACGGAATCCACAACCGCCCTGCCGTCGTATTTTTTCATCAGATCAATTACATTCATAACTCACATTCCGCCTTTCTTGGTGAGCAGCAGGTACAGAAAATAGATACCGCCGCCGATGGTGATAAAGGTGCTGATGGGGACCGCATAGCTGAAGATGTGCTGAGAAATGAGCTGTCCCGCGATCATGGCGATCATGCCCACCAGGGCCGCGCCGGTGATCAGATGGGCGTGCTTATGAGTCTTCAGCATCTGCCGGGAGAGATTCGCGATGATAAGGCCCAGGAAGGAAATGGGACCGACCATGGCGGTTGCAAACGCAATACACAGCACCACGCCCAGAAGAAGCCGCCGCACCGTGCGGTCGTAGTCCACGCCCAGATTGATGGCCTGGGCCTTGCCCAGGGTGATGACGTCCAGAAGCTTCAGATCCTCCCAGAGAAAAATCACCAGCGCCGTCAGCAGCACCAGGGAGAACACGATGACCTCGGCGTTGATGTTGCTGAAATCCGCAACCAATGTGGTCAGCAGCGCATCATACTCATTGGGGTCCATGACCCGGATCATGGTGGACTGGATGGAACCGAAGAAGGAGGACAGCACCGTGCCGATCAGCAGGACATAGAGCACATTGTTTCCGCTCTTTCGGAACATATAGGAGTAAAGGAAGGTGGCCGTCACACCCATGACCAGAAGATCCACCGCAAAGGAAAGGTTGGAATTTGTGGCGATGACATGGCCGGAGCCAACGGTGAACACGATGGCCGTGTGCACCAGGGTGTACATGGAATTCATGCCCAGCAGACAGGGGGTGACAATGCGGTTGTTGATGATGGACTGGAAGATGATGGACGCACTGCCGATGGAAAAGGCCGCGATCAGCATCACGATCAGGGTGGGAATCCGCCGGGAGAGGATGTAGCGAAAGAGCTTCGGCTTGTCCGGGTAGGCGTTGACCAGCAGATACAATGCACAGACCGCCGCCACCAGAACCGCCAGGAGAATCAGATTCCGAACATTTCGTTTCTGCGCCGGCGTCCGGTAGGCCTTTGCCAGTTGCGTTTTGTTGTTAACCACAGCAGCTTCCCTCCTTTGCTTTGGTCAGCCGGATGGCCTTCTTTCCATATTTGAGCTTATAGATCAGCATGGCGATGAAGAGCAGGCTTCCGATGATGCCCACGATCAGCTCGATGGGCAGCTCATAGGGGCGGATCACCCAGCGGGCGATCATATCGCACACCAGCACAAACAGCGCGCCCAGCAGGGCCGTATCCACCAGGGTTCCCTTGATCCGGTCACCCTTGAACATGGCCACGATGTTGGGGATGATGAGGCCGATGTAGGAGATCTGACCAACCACCGTGACCACGGACGCGGTGATCATCGCGGAAATGGTCAAACCCAGGAAGAGCACCAGATTGTAGTTGACACCCAGATTCTGAGAAAAATCCCGGCCCATGCCCACGATGTTGAAGTAGTTGGCAAAAAGGAATGCGAGGATCACCAGCGGCACCGCCAGCCAGACCAGCTCATAGTCCCCCTGGATGATCAGGGAGAAGGAGCCGACAAAGTAGGTAGTAAGCTGCTGGGTCACCTCCCATTTGTAGGCGATGAAATTGGTAATGCCGCCCAGGACATTGCCGAACATGATGCCGATCAGCGGCACCAGCACCGCACTTTTAAACTGAATGCGCTGGATGAACCAGACGAAGATCCAGGTCCCCAGAATGGCCATGGCAAAGGCCAGCAGTACCCTCCCCCACAGTCCGATGCCGGGAAAGAACACCAGTGACAGCAGGATGCCGAACTGCGCGGACTGAATGGTGGCTCCCGTACTGGGGGAGACAAATTTGTTCATGCAAAGCTGCTGCATGATGAGGCCCGCTACGCTCATGCCCATGCCCGTACAGAGAATGGCCAGAAGCCGCAGAACCCGCGCCAGCAGGAAGATTTTTGTTTCCATGCCCTCCCGGTCATTCAGGAGGGTGGATAGGTCGATGTCCGTCACGCCCACAAAGAGCGAGCAGGTGGACAGCACGACCAGAAGAATCAGCAGCACAGCCGTGCTGAACCAGCTCTTTTCCAAAAGTCTGTTACCCATTGTTTTTCCTTTCTTCGGTTAGTTTTCGTTAACCCGTTGCGTTTGATTTGCGCCCCTTCGGGCGCGTCAGCAGGCTCGGTTCTCAATAACCCCACATACATCCTCCTGCTCTTGGCATTCATAGGGACAAATGAACAGACTGCTATTTTTCATTCCTGCCAGCGTCGGCGCACAGTGACGGACAAGATATTCATCAGACATTGGGGAACCTCCTTTGCTCAATTTCCCTGTGGGCTTGCAGCCCTGATTGGTAGTTAGTGTTCTCTAACTATTCTCCAAAATATTAGTTAGCACTCGCTAACTCGCATATCATACACAAGGACCATTGATTTGTCAAGCACTTTCTTTCCAATCGGAATCAGCAAAATGGCGCAGGCCGTAGCCTGCGCCATAATATCATCATACACCCACCGGATACTCCCGGAAGATCACCGCCGTGCGGTACAGATAGATCAGCTTCAAAATACTGACCACCAGCGTGCCGATGGTACATCCGATCAGTGCAAGAGCACCGAAAACAGGCGTGATCAGCATCACAAAAATGCAGCCGAACATGCCCAGATACAGACCGATGTACCATTTCCAAAGACTTTCCCACTTCCAGGCGAGTTCGTGATCGATCCCGTACAGGACGGCACTGTGGGCCATGTACTCGTTGTACTCACCCACCACCGCAACCACAGCGGCGGGAAGCGTGAAGATCCCGGTCCAGGAGGCACCCATCAGAGAAATGGCACTGAACGCCCCCGCAACCAACGCACAGATACCCGCCGTCTGATAGCGGTGTTCTTCCGTACTCACCTTCAGCAAAATGGCACCATAGGTAAGGGTGCAGACTGCTTTGATGAGCTGACCCGGCAGCTCCAATCCGGGCAGGAGCTTGACCATAGACTCCTGCGTCATCAGACTGCCAATGGCACTGGGGATAATGAGCCAGAAGACGATCCAAAGCCACTTGCCCAGGATGGGTGCCTTCCGGGCCATGTCCGTCTTTTTCTTTTCGTCCTCGTTGATCCTTCTGATCCGGTAATCGGGCATTTCGTCGCGTCGCTTGAATGTGACACATCCGCCCTTCAGGGCGCAGGTGTCGCAGGTTTCGTGGCCCTTGTCGCGGGCACAATGGGCCAGCTTGCAGTCGCCGCCAAATGGTCTGCCGGGCCCAGCCTCACAGCCGGGACAATTTAAGGCTTCTTTCTTCGCGCATTCCGCGCAGATTTTTCCGCAGTATGTTGCAGACATATTTCCTTCTTCCGTCTTATTGTTGCTACATTTTACCACAAAGATCGAAAAGCCGCAACAGGAAATACGCCGTTATTCCGTAGATTCGATTTCATCAAATCACCCGTCGGAAACACATCAAGAACCTTAAGATTTCGTAAGGTTTCCGCTGTTTCATTGAATCAGCATGGAAACTATGGTATCATCGACCCAAACAAAGGAGGAATGACCGTGAAAATTCTTCTTGTGGAGGACGATGCTGCCCTGCGGGCGGCTCTGGAGGAGCTATTGCACCGGGAGGGCTATGAAGTGAAGAAGGCCGCCAATTTCCGGGAGGCAAGGTCCGGACTGGACGGCTCCACCCATCTTGTGATGCTGGATGTGGGTCTGCCGGATGGCGACGGCGTGAATCTGTGCAAGCTCTGGCGGAACGAGGGAGTGCAGACCCCCATTCTGTTCCTGACGGCGAAGGACGAGGAGCTGGACATTGTGCGCGGTCTGGATGCCGGAGGCAACGACTATGTGACCAAGCCCTTCCGGATGCAGGAGCTCTTAAGCCGCATCCGGGCTTTGCTCCGGGGACGGAATACAGCGGATTCCATCATTTTAAGAAGCGGCATCACCCTGGATAAGGCCAAATTACAGGCCAGCCGGGAGGGCGAAGCCCTGATTTTAACCCTGACGGAGTACAAAATACTTGCAAAGCTCCTTTCCAGCCGGAGCATCCTGACCCGTTCGGCCCTGCTGGAAAGCCTGTGGGACACCGACAGCCGATTCATCGATGACAATACCCTGTCCGTCCATGTGAGCCGTCTCCGGGAAAAAGTGGGCGCGGCCCACATCAAAACGATTCGAGGGGTGGGATATCAATGGGTGGACTGATCGCTTTTTTCCTCCTGTTTCTGCTCCTGCGGGACTGGCGGCGGGAGCGGCGCATCCGAAAGCTGGCAGAGAAAATCGAGGAGCATTTGTCCGGCATCGCGCCCATGCTGGATGTGGCTCTGGAAGAAGATGCCCTGGCCCGTCTGCAAAATGCTGTCTGTGATACCCAGCAAGACCTGGCCCGTCAGCAGGAGCTCTATGTCCAGGAGTGCGAACGTACCAGCAATCTGACCGCCGACATCTCCCACCAGCTCAAAACGCCCCTGACCACCCTGCGGCTCTACACGGAGCTGGACGATGCACCCCACTCAGAGGAATGTATTGCCCAGATCCAGCGGATGGAGGATCTCATTCAGGCTCTTCTCCGATTGGAGCGGCTCTGCGCCGATGGATATGCCTTTTCCTTTGAAACTGCGGATGCGGAAGCCATCATCCGGGACCAGTTGCAGAGCTTACAGCCCCTATTTCCTGGGAAATCCCTGACCATTTCCGGCTCTGCCGTCATCCGCTGTGATGAAAAATGGCTGGGGGAGGCATTTTTGAACCTGTTGAAAAATGCCTGCGAACATTGTAGGTCGGAAATCCATGTGCATCTGGAAAGGACGGAAGCGGCCTTTTTCTGCTCCATCGAGGACGACGGCGGCGGTGTATCCCCTGCTGAGCTGCCCCGTCTCTTCGACCGCTTCTTCCGCTCCGAAAATCAAAAGGGAAACGGCGTGGGTATCGGGCTTGCCATCGTCC
>JBGVNV010000104.1:0-32293 GCA_045125955.1 Faecousia sp. | reverse complement strand
ATGAGGACGGCGGCGAGTATGGCGGCTACGCCCGGCTGATGACCGCCATCCGCCGGCAGCGGGAGATCGACCCCAACGCCATTTTGGTGGACGGCGGCGATTTTGCCATGGGCTCGCTGTTCCAGACCGCCTATCCCACCGATGCGCTGGAGCTGCGGATGATGGGTGCCATGGGCTACGATGCCACGACTTTTGGCAACCACGAATATGACTATCTCAGCTCCGGCCTGTGCGATATGCTCTATGCGGTGCTGGAAAGCGGCGATCCGCTCCCCGCCATTGTGGAGGCCAATTTCCTGCCCCCGGAGGATGCCGCAGATGTATGGGCGGCTTATGAAGCCTACGGCGTGGAGCCCTATATGCTTCTGGAGCGTGGCGGTGTGGTCTATGCCATCATCGGCCTGAGCGGCTATGACTGCCGGGACTGCGCACCCAGCTCCGGCATGGTTCTTGAGGAGCCTGCGGCTGCCGCCCAGCGGACCGTGGACGAGGCTGTTGCCGCTGCGAAGGCACAGTTTGGCCGGGAGCCGGTTGTCGTCTGTCTGTCCCACAGCGGCACGGAGGATGGAATGGGTGAGGATTATGAGCTGGCTCAGGCGGTGACGGGCATCGATCTGATCATCTCCGGCCACAGTCACAGCACCTATGAAGTCCCCATCGTGGTCGGAGACACCTGGATCGTCTCCGCCGGCTGCTACGGCAAGAATCTGGGCGTGGTGAAGCTGACCGTCAACGGCGGCGATGTGGCATTTACAGGCTACGAGCTGATCCCCATTGACGAGGATGTGGCGGATGACCCTGAAATTGCCGCCCTGGTGGAGCAGTACAAGACCGAGGTGGAGACCGGGTATCTGTCCAATTACGGCATGACCTTTGACCAGGTTCTGGTGGAGAATCCCTACGAATTTGACGACTCCGGCGATATCAAGCGCACCGCACACGAGTCCACCCTGGGCAACCTCTTCTCCGATGCCTACAAGTGGGCCGTGGAGGAGGCCACCGGCGAAAAAGTGGATGTGGCCCTGACCGCCGCAGGCGTGGTCCGGGAGACCATTCCCATGGGCCCCGTCCGGGTCAGCGATGTGTTCAACGCCGCGTCCCTGGGCGTCGGCACCGAGGGCGAGCTGATCTCCATTTATGTGACCGGCTCCGACCTGATGAATGTGCTGGAGGTGGATGCCAGCGTGTATCCGCTGATGAACTCGGCCCAGCTCTTCCTCTCCGGCATCGAGTACCGGTTCAATACCAACCGCATGATCTTCAACAAGGTGGACTATGCCATGCTCCGCCGCAATGACGGCACCTTGGAGGCCATCGAGCCGGACAAGCTCTATCGGGTGGTCACGGGCATGTACGCCGGTCAGATGCTGGGCAACGTGGAGGCCACCTCCATGGGCCTGCTGACCATCACCCCCCGGGAGGCCGACGGCACCCCCATCGACCCCGCCCGATTCGCCGAATATGTGGTCCGGGATGAAAACGGCGTTCCCGTGAAGGAGTGGTACGCCATCGCCTCCTACCTGGACCGCATGGGCGAAACAATGGACGAGCAGTACGCCCAGCCCGACGGGCGGAAGGTGATCTATTCCTCCTGGAACCCGGTGAAGCTCCTGCGCAATGCCAACAAGTTCACCTGGATCCTGCTGGCGGCCATCGTCGTGCTGGTCCTGCTGGTGGTTGGTATCGTAACCCTGGTACGAAAGCTTTTCAAAAAGGTGTTCCGTAAAAAGTAACGCCCGGAGATGTATTCAATGAAAAAGGACTTCCGCCCGAAAGCGGAAGTCCTTTTTTGATTCAGCGGATGATTTGCCCGTTGGGGCTGATGGTCACGATGTTCAGGGGGATCTGCCTGCCGCTTTGCTCGATGGCCCGCTTCACCGCCATGGCCAGGCCGCCGCAGCAGGGGACGGTCATTCGGGTCAGGGTGACGGAGCGGATGTGATTGCTCTTGAAGATCTCCGTGAGCTTTTCGGAATAGTCCACCATATCGAGCTTGGGACAGCCGATGAGGGTCACGCGGTTTTTCATGAAATCCCGGTGGAAATTGCCGTAGGCATAGGCGGTGCAGTCGGCGGCGATCAGCAGGTCCGCGTTGTCGAGATAGGGGGCGTTGGGGGGCAGCAGTTTGATCTGCACGGGGAAATTCTGAAGCTGGCTGGAAAGGGGCTGGACGCTCTGACAGGCGGAGCCGGGACAGCCGCAGGGCTGGGGCGTTTCCTTAGCCTTCTTGGCAGCGAGGACGGCGGCTTCATTGTAGGCCGGGGCCTCCCGCTCCTCGAAGGCGATGGCGTTCATGGGGCATGCGGGCAGGCAGTCGCCCAGACCGTCGCAGTAGTCCTCCCGCAGGAGCTTTGCCTTGCCGTCGACGATGCCGATGGCACCCTCGTGGCAGGCGTCTGCGCACAGGCCGCAGCCGTTGCACTTTGCTTCGTCGATGGTAATGATTCTTCGGATCATGGTCATTCCTCCTTTTTTCTTTAGTATACAAAAAGGTCACGCCGACCGATGTTGCAAATGTCACATCGGTCGGCGTTTTTTCATAGAATTCGGAAGTGGTTCCGGTCGTAGTCGATGAGACCGTCCTCTTTCATTTTGGCAAGCTCCCGGGTCAGCGCGCTTCGGTCCACGCAGAGGTATTCCGCCAGCTCCACCCGGCCCAGGGGGATCTCGAAATATCGCTGTCTTTGCTGCTGGGCCTGGATGGAGAGGTAGGCCAGCAGCTTCTCCCGGATGGTCCGCTTGGAGACCACATCCAGCTTCTGCATCAGCTCCCGGTTCTTGCCCGCGATGAGGCGCACCATGTTTTCGATCAGCCGGTGGTGGAAGCCGCAGGCCATGGTGCAGCTGTGCATCACCCGGGAAAAGGGCATGAACATCACGGTTGCATCCTCGGACACCAGGAAGGTGACGGTGGATAAGCTGTCGTCGCCGCAGGCGAAGGTCTCCCCGAAGATCTCATTCCGGCCCATCCGCAGGAGCATGGTCTTGTTGCCCCAGAGATCCTCCTTCACCATATCCACCCGGCCGGAGAGTACGATTCCGATGTGCTTCAGGTGTTCCCCCTCCAAGGCGATGATCTCGCCTTTGGAAAAGCTGCTGATGTGATACCCGATGCAGTGGAGCATGGCCCCCATGTCCTCGTTTTTGATCCCGGCGAAGAGGGGAGCGTTCAGATTGCTGAGTAGAATGTCCATAGTGATCGCCTCCAGGGTGATTATACAACAAGTTCGGCAAAATCCCAAGCCCCAAATTCATTGACAGCGTTCGCGGCATTTGCTATGCTATGAGCAGCGAACGAAAGCCGAAAGGATGGATCTTATGAAAAAAATGGCAGTCGTGGACCGCAGGGTATGTGTTGCCTGCGGCGTGTGTATGAAGTCCTGCCCCAGGGGGGCTATCTCCATTTACCGGGGTTGCTATGCCGTGGTGGAGGGGGAAAAATGCGTCGGCTGCGGTCTCTGCGGGAAAGCCTGCCCCGCCGGATGCATTGCCCGGAAGGAAAGGAGCACGGCAAAATGAAGAAGCATTGGTACGATTATTTATGGATCTGGACGATTTGCTATTTCACGCTGGGATTTTTCAACATCCTTTTCGCGTGGCTGGGCATGATCGATTTTCTGGTGCCGCTGGGCATCGCACTCATCGGCGGCAATAAGGCCTTCTGCAACCGCTACTGTGGCAGAGGTCAGCTCTTTGGCGTCTGCGGAAAATGCTCCCGGAAGAGGAATGCGCCCAAGTGGATGGCATCGAAATGGTTCCGCTATGGCTTCCTGGTGTTCTTCCTGACCATGTTCGGCAATATGATCTTCCAGACTTACCTGGTGGCCGCCGGTGCGGAAAACTTGAAAGAAGCCATCAAGCTGCTGTGGATGTTCCGGGTTCCCTGGGGCTGGACCTATACCCCCGGTCTGGTGCCCGACTGGGTGGCCCAGTTCAGCTTCGGCTTCTACAGCCTGATGCTCACCTCCACCATCATCGGCTTCGCGGTGAACATCCTCTTCAAGCCCCGGACCTGGTGCAGCTTCTGCCCCATGGGCACCATGACCCAGATGATCTGCAAGCTCAAAGCAAAGGAGAAGCTGTGATGAAAAAAGTCGCCTTTCTCTGTGTCCATAATTCCTGCCGCAGCCAGATCGCGGAGGCACTGGGCAAAAAGCTGGCATCGGATGTCTTTGAAAGCTACTCCGCCGGTACCGAGACCAAGCCCCGGATCAATCCCGATGCGGTGCGGCTCATGAAGCAGGTCCACGGCATCGACATGGAGGAAACCCAGCGAAGCAAGCTTCTGTCCGACATTCCGCCGGTGGATGTGGTCATCACCATGGGCTGCAATGTACACTGTCCCTTCCCGCCCTGCTCCCACCGGGAGGACTGGGGTCTGGAGGACCCCAGCGGCAAAAGTGACGAAGCCTTCCTGGAAACCATCCGCCGGATCGAAGAAAAGATCCTGGAACTGAAAACGCGGATCTGAGACAAAAATCCCCCCTGAGATCAGACAATCTCAGGGGGGATTTGCCGTTACAGGAGCTCCAGAATCTGCCGTTTATAGTTCAGAAATTCCGGGGTCAGGTTGAAATCTGCGGGCCGGGGCTTGGGCTCGTGAATGACGATCTCGGCGGTGATGGTACCGGGGGAGCCGCAGAGCAGATAGATGCGGTCGGAGAGCAAAATGGCCTCGTCGATGTCGTGGGTGATGAAGAGGGTGGAGAGCCGGATCTGCTCCATCACATCCAGAAACCAGCGGTGGATGGCACTTTTGGTCAGGGTATCCAACGCGGAAAAGGGCTCGTCCAGCAATGCCACATCCTGGGAAAAGAGGTAGGTCCGCAGCAGAGCCGCCCGCTGGCGCATGCCGCCGGAGAGCTGGGCGGAATACTTCTTCTGGGTTCCCTCCAGACCGAACTGGGCGAAGAGGGGAGATACCTGGGCGCGGGCCTCCTGCTTCTTCGTGCCTTTCAGGAGCAGGGGCAGAGCCACATTGTCCTCGATGGTCCGGTAGGGCAGGAGCAGGTCCTTCTGGAGCATGTAGCTGATGCTTCCGGGTTTGCCCGTGATGTCCTGCCCGTCCAGAAGGACCTGACCTTCGTCCGGCATCAGCAGACCGGAGATGATGTTGAACAGGGTGGTTTTGCCGCCGCCGCTGACACCCAGCAGACACACCAGCTCGCCCCGGTTCAGCTCGATGGACAGGTCCTTCAAAACGGGACGGTCATCAAAGCTTTTGCTGACGTGTTTGACTTCCAGCTTTTCCATATCAGGGCAGATACTCGTTGGTGTAGCCGAAATTGGGGTCCAGCTCCCCGTCCAGCAGACCGTTCTCGTTCAGCCAGTTGAAGAAAGCGGCCCAGCGTGCTCCGTCGAATTCACCCCAGCGGGCGGCATCGGCGATGTACTCTGCGGCGAGATATTCCTGGCTGGCGTAGACCAGCTCGCTGTTGGCCTTCAGCTCCGGGGCGGCCTCCATGAGGATGTCGGCGGCTTCGGCGGGATGCTCGGTGGCGTAGGTGTAGCCCTTGCCCAGGGCGGTGAGGAAGGCCTTTGCGGTGTCGGGGTTCTCCTCCAGCCATGCGTTATTACCGATGAGGACGGGGGTGTAGTAGTCGAAGACGGGGTCGATGTCCGCAAACTCAAAATAATCGATCGGGAGACCTGCCACCTCGCAGGCGATGCCCGCCCAGCCGTAGAAGATCCAGATGGCGTCCACGGAGCCGCTCTGCAGGGCGGAGACCTCGTCGGTGACGGTGGAGGGGATCAGCTCCACCAGATCGAAATTGCCGCCGTCGGCTTCCATCACCTCCCGGATGGTGGCCTTTTCCACATCCAGGTCCCAGGTGGCGTACTTCTTGCCCTCCAGGCCCTTGGGGCTGTCCATGCCTTCGCCGGCCCGGGAGACGATGCCGGAGGTGTTGTGCTGGATGAGGGCCGCCACGGCGGTGACGGGCATGGGGGAGTCGCCTGCGAAGGCGGGAGCCAGGGAATCCTGGAAGGAAACGCCGAACTGGGCCTTTCCGGAGGCCACCAGAGCAACGGCACCGTCCTCAGGGGGCTGGACTACCTGGACATTCAGGCCCGCTTCCTCAAAATAGCCCTTGGCCAGGGCCACATAGATGCCCGTGTGGTTGGTGTTGGGGGTCCAGTCCAGGACCACGGTGATGGGCTCCTCCGCAGTGCCGCCGCCGCAGGCCGCAAGACCCAGGACCATGGAGACGGTGAGCAGGAAAATGACAAACTTTTTCATCAGGGTACCTCCTATTTTGTTTGGTTCAGATAAGGCATACATTTTTTCGCGGCGCGTTCCACCAGGGCCATCAGGGCCAGGGAAATGGCGGAGATCAGGAAGATCACCGCGAACATCTTGTCGAAGGCGAAGGCCTTCTTCACCCGGGTCATGTAGACACCCAGACCGCCGAAGCCGCCCAGCCACTCGCTGATGACCGCACCCACCACGCTGTAGGCCGCAGCGATGCGCAGGCCGGAAAAGAGCTGGGGCAGGGCAGAGGGGAATTTGATGTAGCGGAAAATCTGCAGGCGGTTCGCGCCCATGGAGCGCAGGAGGCCGATGGCATCGGCGTCCGCACTGCGGAAGCCCTCCAGCAGTCCCACCGTCACGGGGAAAAAGGTGGAAATGACGATCAGGATCACCTTGGGGGTCATCTCATAGCCAAACCACAGCACCAGCAGCGGCGCGATGGCGACGGAGGGGATGGTCTGGGTCAGAATGAGCAGGGGATAGAAGGCCTTGTAGAGAATTTCAAAGCCATCCATCAGCACTGCGGCCACAAAGCCCACGGTGACACCCAGAATGATACCCAGAAAGGCCTCCTGCAATGTAATGAGGGAATTTTCAAACAGCAGCGGCAGTTCCTGGACAAAGGCCTCCACCACCTGGGCGGGGGACGGCAGCATATACCGGGGCACGACACCCAGGGAGCAGACCGCCTGCCACAGCAGGAGCAGAGCCGCCACTGCGATCACCGAGGGCAGATTAGTCTTGCGCATGCTTGGTGATCTTCTTGTCGATGGTCAGGATCTCGCCCTCCGGGCGGTAGACCACCTTGATAAATGCGGACACCTTCTCGGCACCGGCCCGGATGGCCACGTGCTGACACTCCTGGGCGATTTCCATGAGCTGGTCGTAATTGTCGCCCTCGATGGTTGTCTCGAAGGGGCCCACATGGCAGTGCAGGCCACTGCTCTTGATGTAAGCGATGACCTCGTCGACGATGCGGATGAGATCGTCCTGGTTCGCGGCTGCGGGAAGGACTTGGATCGCGATGCTTGCTTTCATGGTTTGTTACCTCCAAAATAAAAATTGCCTCCGCCGGAAAACCCCAGCGAAGGCAATTGGAAGTACATTGGTTGGATGGATATAACGCGGCCCGACAATGCACTCACTCTATGCTCCCTACGCTGGCATGATCCAGATCAGGTTCTTGGGTCGCAGGAATACCTGCCTCTCAGCCCGTCAATTCGGACTCCCCTTGTCGAGAATAATATAGATTACGGGAAAGGATTTGTCAATAGCGTTTCTGCGGGAAATTATAGATCCGCCCGGCCATGCTCCAATGACTGCCTGTGCAAATCAGAGGAACCAGCCCAAAGTTACCATGTCATTGCGAGGAGGGCAAAGCCCGACGTGGCAATCTCCTGCGGGAATGTCGGGGATTGCCACGCCCTTACGGGCTCGCAATGACGTGGTGATTTGTGGCTGGTCCTGTTGTTTTTTCTGCGATGGGGAGCGGGGTGGCGGGCGATTCTTGAATCACCCCTACAGTCAAATCATGAAAAACAGCCCTGCCGGGTTCCCGGCAGGGCTGTCGCGATTGGGATAGGTCACTCAGCCCTCAGCCCTCAGCACTCGGCACTTACTTCACGTAGGTGCGGTACAGGAAGGTGACGACCTGGGCGCGGTTGCAGGTGCCGCCGACGCCGAACTCGGTGGCGGAGATGCCGTTGGTGATGCCGTTTTCGACGGCCCAAGCCACGGCAGTGGAGTAGAACTGGCCGGGAACCACATCGGTAAAGCTGACCTCAGCCTCGGAGGCGGGGCTGCCCATAGCACGCCACAGGAAGGTGACCACCTGAGCGCGGTTGCACAGCTCGAAGGGACCGAAGGTATCGGCGGTCAGGCCATTGGTAATGCCCTTCTCCACGGCCCACAGAACGGCCTTGTAGTAGAAGTCACTTTCCTTCACATCCTTGAAGGGATTCTCGGTTTTGGTGGGCTCAGGAGAACCGGCGGCACGCCACAGGAAGGTGACGACCTGGGCACGCTGGCAGTTACCATTGGGATTAAAGGTGGTGGCGGTGGCACCGGTGGTGATTCCCTTTTCCACGGCCCACAGGACGGGATCAATGTAGAAGGAACCCTCGGGAACGTCAGTAAAGGGATTCTCCCGCTTGGCATCACAACGGGTGCAGGAGGTGCCCTTCCAGTCGTGGCCCAGAGCATCAACCTCGTCGGCAATGTAGCTGTCACCGCAGGCGCAGGTGTAGGTGGTATAGCCGCCCTCGGTGCAGGTGGGAGCAGTCATGACAGCCTCGAACACATGCT
Organism: Faecousia sp.; assembly: GCA_045125955.1. GTDB lineage: Bacteria > Bacillota > Clostridia > Oscillospirales > Oscillospiraceae > Faecousia. The sequence continues at coordinate 23,739 of JBGVNV010000104.1, read as the reverse complement.
CGTGGAAGGCATCGGTGACGGTGATGCAGTACAGGTAGTAGCCGATCTGCACCTGGGTCTCACCGACGCCAACGCCGGTGAAGGTGATGACGGAGGTACCCTCCACGGGGATCTCGTCCAGGGTGTAGATGTGCCACTGGCTGCCCGCATCGGTGGGGGCGGAGCTGTGCTGCCAGCCTGCGGCGCAGGTGCCGCCGCCGCCGAAGTCATTCAGATACGCGCCGTTCTGGCTGATGGTCCAGGTGGAGCCGTTGCGGCCGATGGAGACGATGCTCTCGGAGTCTTTCACACTGGCACCGTTGCTGGTGACAGTGAGGTACTTGCCGTCGGCATCGATGATCCGATAGCCGTTACCGGCGGCTTCGATGGTCCAGATGGCGTTTTCGGGAACATTTTCCTTCACGCCAGCCAGGCTCAGACCGCTGCCCGCACCGGCGGCTGCGGCGGAGGCGGCGGGGGCGTTGGTCATGGGCTTTCCCGCTCTGGTGTTGACGATGATGTACTGCTTTCCGCTTTCGATGGCGGAAACGGCTTCATCCGCACCGGTGACGGTCTTGGTGACGGTGCCGGTGATCTCTGCGGAAGCAACGGTGGGATCCAGGTCGGAGGTATCCGCGCCCACGTAGTAGCCCTCGTCATCCTCGAAGGAGATCTGCTGGCCAACGGTCAGGGTCACATCCTTGCGGACCACCTCACGCAGGTCTGCGAGAACTTCCCTGATGGGCAGGACATCATACTTAATGGTGCAGCTTGCGGGGGAACTGGTCCAGGAATCCTCCCAGAACAGGGCCAGGTCGCCGGCCTCCTCGCCCTGGGTCAGGACGGTCAGACAGGAGTAGGCATAGTATTCGGATGCGTAGGGGGTGATGTCATAGTCCACCGCCAGCTCCATGGAGCCGTGCTTGTTGACGTAGAAGGCGTAGAGATGGCCGTTGGAGCGGCTGTTGGCGGTGGCCGGGGTGGCAACGAAGATCATTTCCTTGCCATTGATTTTTTCGGGATACAGCACGGCGGTGAGCATACAGCCGTTGCCGGAGTTTTTGACGGCGGCGGTGCTGACGGAGGTGTTGTTTACGTCACGGACATACTCGCCGTCCACCCACAGGTAGTCGGTGTAGCAAAGGGTGGTGGAGCCGCTGCGGTAGAACACGCGGACGGTGCCGTTTTCGAGAACCACGGCGGAGGCCTCGGAGCTCCACACATCGGTGGTCGCGGGTTCACTGCGGTGCCACACGCCGTCCTTGCCTGCCCACAGCAGGCAGCTTCTCTGGCTGCCTGCACTGCCGGAGTAGCAGTAGGCGGTGAAGATCATGTTGCCGCGGGCGGCATCATAGGTGCCGCTGCCGGGGCCGATGAGGAATGCGGACTCGGAGGCGGTCTTGGCCCGGATGAGCTGGGGCGCGGACCAGTTCAGGCCGTCGGTGGAGGTGGTCAGGTACAGGTAGTTGGTGGGGTAGACCTGATAGGGGGAGTCGGCCTGGAACAGGTGGGTGTTCACGGAGCCGTCGGCGGAGGTCACATGCAGCATGGCGTCGACACTGTAGCCCTCCACCACGGAATCGTCTGCCACCCGGCGGATGGTGTAGGAGCCGTCTTCCTCGGGGAACAGGTAGAAGTCGTAGGAGCGGGAGGTGGCCATGGCGATGTAGGCACTCTTGACATTGTTGTCGGCGATGCGGTAGGTATCGCCCACCAGGTCACGGAGCATCAGGTAGCCGTCGGCGTTGAAGCCGCCGCTGCCGGCCTGGGATGCGTAGCCTGCGGCCCAGGTGGAGACACCGGCGGGGAACAGGTCTGCGATCATGTAGACGGTCTCGCCGTCGGTGGCGATGGCGGGATCGATGAAGGTGGTGGACCACTGGTTGTAAACATCGCCGTTGTCGCCCAGATAGTTGGCGTAGGTGTACTCCCAGGTTTTGCCGTTGTCGTGGGACACGCTGACGATGGTATCCAGACCGCCGCAGTCGATGTAGGTGTTCCAACGCTGGTCGGCCATGGCCACAACGGTGCCGTCGGACAGGGTCACGATACCGGGGATGCGGTAGCAGTAGGCGGAGCCGTTTGCATCGGTGACGGGGAAGGGCTGGCCGGTGGTGGTGCCGTTTGCGGGCTTCTCCTTGGTGGGGACGGTGGTCCACTCGGCGGTCAGGGTAACGGGCCCGGTGACCACGTAGGAGGAAGTGATCTTGGTGCTGCCCAGATTCCAGCCGAAGAAGGTGTAGCCGGGGCGCATGGGCACGGGCAGCTCACCGATGGGATCACCGGCGGCGACCCGCAGGGTGCCGTTCTCCGGGCCCCCGGGGTAATTGTAATCCAGGGTGATGCGCACATCACTGGTGTCCACCACGTTGACGTTCAGGGCATAGCTTCCGGCGGTGATGACGCCGGAGCCCACAGCGAGGCCGGTGATGGTCAGCTCGGTGACGGGACCGGCGACCTTGCAGATATGCTGGTACTTGCTGGCGGTGCTCAGGCTGGGGCGCAGGGCGTAGTAGCCGCCGGAGTTGGTCTTGCCGACGATCAGATACTGGCCGCCGTTCTCGATCTCACTGACACCGCTGACCTTGACGAAGCCGGGGACCTCCTGGCTTGCAGTCTCGTTCTCCTGAGCCTGACGGTAGATCAGCAGGTTGTGGCCCGTGTGGCCGCCGTCGGCGGTGCACTGGTCCCAGTAGAGCTTGCTGTCATCATTGTCCCAGAAGTGCAGGAAGCCGCCGTTCAGCTCGTGGAGCTTCACGGTGCCGCCCACGGCATCCTCCAGGGTGATGAAGGTCTGGTAATCCCGGCTGGGTCTGCCGCCGTTGCCGGCACCGGCGTGGGGATCGACATAGAGCTTGGTACCACCCACCTCAGCCCAGATCAGCCAGGTGCCGTTCTCCTGGCGGTCGAAGGTGTAGAGGCTGTTTGCCAGGGGCTCAAAGCCCTCGGAGAAGGTGTTGGAGTTGCCGATGGCGGCCATGAACTGGGTGCTGTATGCCACGTCGGCAATGCCCGCGACGCCGCTGGCATCGGGGACGACGGCACCCTCCAGGGAGACGGTCTGCTGGCGGCCCACAAAGACCTCCACCTCGACGGTTTCCTTGTTCAGGGGAGCTGCGCCGGGGCGTTCTGCCGCATGGGTCGTCGCGGGCATCAGACCGATGGCCATGACGAATGCCAGCAGAAAACTGAAAATACGCTTGTGATGTTTCCTCATGTGTTTCCTTCCTTTCCTGATACTTCCCGTTGCTTCTGCCCGCTGCCCGCCGGGATGCGGAAGACAGCGCGATTCGATGACCGGCCTTCTGGTCGGCGGTTTCTCCTCGTGTATACGATAGCACAATATCCCATAAAAAACAAAACAATTTTGAAAACAGGATTGTGCACAAATGACAAAGAGATCGGGTGCAGGATACGCCCGGAAGCAAGGTCTGCGCTTTTTCGGTTTTTGGGGCTAATTGTGCGGAGAAAAGGCGTTTTCAAAGTTTGGTAAATATATTAAAAATCTATTAACTAAAGATTGACAATACCGATTGCACGCTGTATAATTTCTTTGTTTTAACCGAAAAATTACTTTTTTGGCTAAAAATAACCATAGGAGGAAAGAAAATGAACAAGAGAAATCCGATGTTCCGTGCATTGGCTCTGGTGCTCGTGCTGTGCATGGTGCTCGGCCTGAGCCCCGTGGCCCACGCCTGGAGCTTCAGTGACCTGTTTGGGTCCAAGAGCTCCGGCAATGCACTCTCCATCGAGCAGATCGACGGCGTTGACGCTGATGTCAAGCTGGATCTGGAGCCGGTGGAGCACCCCTTCCGGGAGGATGAATACGAAGCAAATGAAATGGTTCGTGTTTCCATCGTCCTGAACGACCAGCCCACCCTGGAGAAGTTCTCCACCAAGGGCATTTCCGCCAATGCTTCTGCACAGGCTTACCGTGAGGACCTGCGCAGCAAGCAGGCCGTGGTCACCGCCGCCATCGAGCAGCGTGCCCTGAAGGGCGCGAAGCTGGACGTGGTCTGGAACATGACCCTGGCCGGCAACATCATCTCCGCCAACGTCCCCTACGGCTCCATCGACGAGATTGCTGCCGTTGTCGGCGTCAAGGAGGTCGTCATCGAGCAGCAGTACGCACCCCTGACCGGTGAGACTGCCGCACCGATGCAGTCCTCTGCCTCCGGCATGATCGGCGCGGGCACCGCCTGGGCCGCCGGTTACACCGGTGCCGGTTCCCGGATCGCCGTCATCGATACGGGCCTCGACACCGACCACCAGAGCTTCAATGCCGGTGCATACCGCTACGCTCTGGAGCAGCAGGCCGCCGAGAAGGGCCTGGATGCCGCAAGCTACATCGACTCCCTGGATCTGCTGGATCCCGAGGAGGTCGAGGCTGTTCTGAAGCAGCTGAACGTCTACCCCTACGTGCAGTACAACCTGCTCACGGACAACCGCGGCTGGTATGTCAACGAGAAGGTGCCCTTCGCCATCAACTACGTTGACCGCAACTACTCCGTCACCCACGACCGCGATGCCCAGGGCGGCCACGGCTCCCATGTCGCCGGCATCGCCGCCGCCAACCGCTTCATCCGCCAGAACGGCCAGTATGTTCCCGCTCTGGAGTCCGTCCTGACCCAGGGCGTTGCCCCCGATGCCCAGATCATCGTCATGAAGGTCTTCGGTGAGCAGGGCGGTGCCTACGATTCCGACTACATGGTCGCCATCGAGGACGCCATCATGCTGGGCTGTGACGTGGTCAACCTGTCTCTGGGCTCCAACAAGGGCTTCGCCAGAAGCCGCGTCTACCAGGACATCCTGGACGGCCTGGCCGAGAGCGATACCGTTGTGGCCATCGCCGCCGGTAACTCCGGTGCCTGGGCCGACTACAGCGGCAACGGCATGTCCGCCCTCTACGGCGACGATGTGGACTTCTCCGTCATCGGCAGCCCCTCCACCGCCACCAACTCCCTGTCCGTGGCTTCCGTGGACAACCTGGGCTCCACCGAGTACTACATCAGTGTTGCCGACAAGATCCTCTACTACACCCCCGGCGTGGTCAACCAGGCCTATACCAAGGGTCTGAATGTCATCGGCGGTCAGGACTACACCTACGTCCTGGTGGACGGCATCGGCACTGCGGAGCAGGCTGCCGCCGCCGCTGCTGCCGTCGAGGATCCCGGCAAGGCCGTTATGATCTGCTGGCGCGGCGAGATCAGCTTCTTTGAGAAGGGCAACAATGCCGCCGCCGCAGGCTTCGCCGCCTGCATCATCGCCAACAACATCGAGGGCACCATCAACATGGACCTGACCGACTATGTCGGCTCCGGCCCCTGTGTCTCCGTGTCCCTGGCTGACGGCCTGTTCCTGAAGGCATCCGCCCAGGATCAGGGCAACGGTCTGTTCGTTGGCACCATGTACATCTCCGACAAGGTCATCGCCGAGTCCCACGAGGGCGATGTGGTCGTCAGTGAGTTCAGCTCCTGGGGCGTTCCCGGCAATCTGGAGCTGAAGCCTGAGATCGCTGCCCCCGGCGGCAACATCTACTCCGTCAACGGTGAGATCAAGTCCGGCGATGCCTACATGAACCTGTCCGGTACCTCCATGGCCTCTCCCCAGGTCGCCGGTATGGCGGCTGTGCTGATGCAGTATATCCGGGAGAACGGCCTGGCCGAGAAGACCGGCCTGAGCCCCCGGGTTCTGGCAACCAGCCTTCTGATGGCCACCGCCGAGCCCCTGGTGGACGGCGAGAGCGGCAGCTACTACCCCGTGCTGCAGCAGGGCTCCGGCCTGGCTGACCTGGCCGATGCCATGGCCGCAAACGCCTACATCCTGATGGACGAGACTGCCACCTCCGGTGCCTCCGACGGCAAGGTCAAGGTGGAGCTGGGCGACGATCCCGCCAAGGACGGCGTATACAACTTCGGCTTCACCATCCACAACTTCTCCGACACCGCCAAGACCTACAGCCTGACCGGTGACTTCTTCACCCAGGAGCTGTATGAGCTGGACGGCGTCGTCTACCACGGCAACCACACCACCGACCTGCCCGTGTCCGCCACCTACACCGTGGGCACCGAGCAGCTGGTCGTCTCCTCCGCTCTGGACTGCGACCTGAACGGCGACGGCCTGACCGATGCCGCCGATGCCCAGGTCATTCTGGAGTACGCTGCCGGAAACGGCACCACTGTCCCCGCCGAGGCTGACCTCAGCGGCGACGGCCTGGTCAATTCCTACGATGCACACCTGATCCTCGCTTCCCTGAAGTCCGCCGCCTTCACCGTCGAGGCAGGCGAAATGCTGCATGTCCGGGTCAAGCTGGAGCTGACCGACAAGGCCGCTCTGGAAAGCTATGTCAACGGTGCCTACATCGAGGGCTTCGTGAAGGTTCTGTCCTCCGCCGATGCCGAGGGCATGATCGATCCCACCTATTCCATCCCCGTGCTGGGCTTCTACGGCAACTGGTCCGATGCCAGCATGTACGACCGTGCAGACTACACCGACTATGTGTACGACGATTTCGTCTTCCCCTACACCGGTGGTCTGAACTACCTGTCTCTGTTCTACGGCATTGACGAGGCCTACTTCGTGGGCAACCCCTACCGGATCGAGGATACCTTCCCCGCAGACCGCGCTGCCCTGAATCCCGAGACCGAGCTGGGCGACATGGCTGTCACCCTGATCCGTAACGGCGCAGGCTTCCTGTTCTACATCCTGGACGGCGAGGGCAACATCGTCGATGCCCGAGGTGCCGAGCAGCTCCAGGCAGCCTACTACCTGGAGGCCTACGCTGCCTGGGTCAACGTCAACAACGTGGGCCTGAGCATTTGGGAGACTCCCGAGCAGATGGGCTTCAAGCATGGTGAGCAGTTCACCATCGGCTTCATGGCTCTGCCTGAGTACTATGAGAAGGATGGCGCACTGACCGTCGAGGAGATGAAGGACCTGATGCTCTCCGGCGACATCGGTGATGGTGCCTTCAAGAGCTACACCTTCACCGTGGACGGTCAGGCCCCCGTGGTCAGCTCCGTGGAGAAGGACCCCGAGACCGGCAACCTGATCGTGAACGCCGTTGACGACCAGTACATCGCCGCCGTTGCCGTGCTGAATGCCAAGGGCACCAATGTGATGACCATGGTCGGCACCGAGCAGGAGAAGGCCGGCGAGGCTGTCACCACCGTGGTCGATATGTCCGGCGTCACCGTCACCCGCGACTGCATCGTCATGGTCGCCGACTACGCCGGAAACGAGACCTTCTACACCGTCAAGGACTACAACGACGGCGTCACCAACTACAGCGGCCGTATCTACGGCTTCACCAACCAGCTCACCCGCGGCAATGCCAACAGCTTTGCCGAGATCGATCCCGCCAAGGTCTACTACTACACCGACGATCTGGGCGACACCTACATGGACGGCACCACCGACCTGGCCACCATGCCCTTTGAGGTCGTCGCCGCCGAGTATGCCGGTGGTCACGTCTTCATGGCCACCGCCGACGGCAAGCTCTACGCCGCCGAGCATGGCGACTGGGAGACCTGCTACCTGGTCGGCGAAAGCAAGAACTTCGCCAAGATCAAGGACATGGCCTACGACACCACCACCGGCACCATGTACGCCCTGATCGGCACCGCAAACAACATCTACTCCATCGACCTGAGCGATGGCTACCTGAACAAGGAGTACTCCGTTTCCCTGGCCTTCCCCGACAGCGTGTATGATTCCAACTATGAGCTGCTGGCCATGACCATCGATGACGAGGGCAACTTCTACGCCGTCAACAACGGCGATTCCGACTACAGACGTGCCTTCCTGTTCCGCTGGAGCAATGCTGACCGTGCCAACGGCGGCACCGGCAACGTCAAGAACCTGACCCCCGTCAACAACACTGCCGACGGCTACCTGGGCGACTATGTCTACAACGACAACATGAGCTACATGGGCGATCCCTGTGTCCAGTCCATGGCCTGGGACCATGACAACGACGTGATCTACTACGCCGCCGCCATGAGCCCCGTCAGCGGCAACAACATCCTGTACACCATCGACACCGCCACCGGCAAGACTGCCTGTGCCACCGGCCCCATCGACGGCGTGCCCGAATACGCCCTGGGCGGTCTGGTCTGCAACTATGCCGGCCTGTACATCGTTCCCAGCAACCCCGGCCAGATGCCCACCACCGAGTATTCCACCGGCATCGCCCTGAACCGCGAGAGCCTGGAGCTGCTGACCGGTGCTTCCTACCAGCTGCTGGCCGATGTGTTCCCCTGGAACCTGGTGGATAAGAGCGTCACCTGGACCACCTCCGATCCTTCCGTCGTCACCGTCGACGAGAATGGTGTCGTCACCGCCGTGGGTGTTGGCGAGGCCATGATCATTGCCACCACCGTCTCCGCCCCCAACGAGATCGCCGCCTGCCGCGTTACCGTCAGCGATGTCCAGAGCCTGGAGCTGCGGGGCCTGCTGTACGACGAGAACGGCCTGAGCCAGTGGGTCAGCTTCGACATCACCGATCCCGAGAGCTGGACCTCCACCGGCGCATGCGGTCAGAACTTCCTGGCCGGCGGCTTCCTGGACGGCAACATCTTCGTCCACGACGGCACCCACATGTACGGCGTGGATGCCAACACCTACGAGGTCACCGACTACGGCTACCTGGATTCCACCTGGCTGTGGACCGATGCCGCTCCCGCACCCCTGAACTCCGAGGGCTTCTATGGCCGCATCGTGGGCGTTCTGAACGGCGGCCGGAACTTTGGTGTCATGGACATCACCACCGGCATCGGCTCCGAGCTGCCCCACTACTTCCTGCTGAAGGACAACCACGCTGCCTGTATCGCCTACAAGGGTGAGGTCACCTATACCGACGAGTACGGCACCTACCCCGCACATCAGTATTACATCCTGACCGAAAAGGGTACCCTGATGCTGATGACCACCTATGCCTTCTTTGATACCGACCTGGGTGAGAATATGTATGGCGACGTCATCGAGACCATCGGCGAGACCGGCCTGCGCCTGACCGGCGTCAGCAAGGTCGGCGGCGACAAGTTCGCCTCCATGTACTACGACGCCAATCTGGACTACCTGGTGGTCTCCGCCAATGTGGGCGATGAGAACGTCCTGTACGCCTTCCAGCCCGATGTCTGTGCGCCCACCAAGCTGGGCACCTTCGGCACCGGCATCCAGCCCGTCATCTCCCTGTACAGCTACAACCCCTACAGCGAGCTGACCGTCACCGTGGACCCCGCCCAGGCGGAGATCTACGAGGACGAGACCATCAAGCTCAGCCACAAGGTCTACAACTTCACTTCCTCCAACGCTGTCACCTGGACCAGCAGCGATGAGACCGTGGCCACCGTCGACGGCAACGGCGTTGTCACCGCTGTGGCTCCCGGCACCGTCATCATCACCGCCACCTCCGTCGAGGGCACCGCTTCCGCCTCCGCCACCATCACCGTCAAGGCTCTGGATACCCTGGACCTGCAGCTGCACGCCTACGTGACCACCGAAAACGGCGGTCAGTGGGTCCGCATCAACGGCTCCGATATGTCCGTTGAGGTCCTGGCCGAGTCCGATGCCGTTTACACCGGCGCCGCCGTGGCCGACGGCAAGGTCTACGCCTCCGACCTGGAGCACTACTACGAGATCGATGTCCAGAACGGCTACACCGTGACCAAGGGTGACAACTTCACCGACGGCGACGGCGCAGACTGCCTGTACATCCTGGACGGCACCTCCGCTCCCAAGACCGAGGTCACCCTGCCCGATGTGAACACCAACGAGCCCACCACCGTGGAGCTGGGCGGCAAGCCTGTCTACATCTCCGGCTACGACGGCAATGGCTACTACTACCTGACTCTGCTGGAGAACTTCGCCACCGGTCAGTATGCCGTCAATCCCATCGAGTACACCTACAACCCCGCCGCCATCACCTACCAGTACAGCGAGATCGTCGAGGATTACTACTACTTCGACTTCTACCTGATCCTGGGCTATGACGGCCTGCTGGAGACCTACTCCCTGTACTCCAGCGTCTCCGGCGACCAGGTCTATGTGGCCGGTGGCTGGGAGAATGACTCCTACCAGACCGGTCTGGAATTCGCCGACGGCGACGATGTTTCCATGACCTACGTCCGCAATGACTCCTTCGAGGGCGTCATCATCTCCCATGTGGATGAGAGCGGCGTCAGCATCTACTCCTTCGATATGATCAATCGCACCCTGGGCCGTCTGGGTCACATCAGCGGTGCCACCGATCTGGTGGGCCTGAGCCTGATGACCGACGTGGGCTACACCGGCGAGCCCGTGATCCCCGGGGAGCCCACTCCCGAGGAGCCCGAGGGCGACAAGTCCATGCTGGGCTATCTGGCCGTCGAGGAAGGCTACGTCTGGGCCAAGATCGAGTCCGACGGCAGCTACGAGGTCCTGGCGGAGAATACCGTCGATTACACCGGCGGCGGCCTGGCAAACGGCAAGCTCTACACCTCCTACGGTGTCAGCAAGTACGGCCAGACCACCTACACCTACTACGAGATCGACCCCGCCAACGGCTTTGCCGTCAAGACCGGCACCACCTGCCCCGGCTCCGGCTACACCATGGTCGACGGCACCGGTACCCCCGCCCAGACCGTGACCCTGGCTGACGGCACCACCGTCACCGCCGGCGGCTACTACGTGTACGTGGCAAACGGCAAGTATGCCTCCAACCCCTCCAAGGTCTATGTCCTGAATGACTTCGCAAAGAGCACCTACACCGAGGTCTACACCTCCAGCTCTGCCTTCTCCGGTCAGCTGGCAGGCATCGCCTACATCGGCGGCGAGCTCTCTGATGACGGTCTGAGCTATCTGGAGAACTTCCTGGTGCTGGCTCAGAGCGGTGAGCTGTACAATGTGCAGCTGGTCACCAAGTCTACCGGTCTGTACGGTGCCGCCAATGTCACCAGCCTGGGTGCCCTGGATCTGACCGCCCGCAGCGGCGCAGCCATGACCAAGACCGGCTCCGACGAGCTGACCATCTCCGTCAATGCCGACGACGGCGTTGTGCTGTACAGCTACACCATCTCCACCGGCGAGCTGAGCGAGCTGGCTGTCATCGAGGATGCCGTGAAGCTGGGCTGCCTGGCCGTCTACGACGAGGCCGTTCCCGCGCTGAACCACATGATCACCGGCTCCACCATGGCCATGGTCGTCATCAACGAGCCCAACTTCGAGGACAAGACCGTCACCGTCAAGCTGACCGAGGATGTCGCCGTCACCAACGGCCGCTTTGAGGTCACCTACAACGCGGACGAGCTGACCTACGTGGGCACCTCCTCCCTGAACGCTTCCTATGCGGTCAACGCCTCCGAGCCCGGCAAGCTGGTTATCGCCTACGCATCCGCCGAGGCAATCGAGGCCGGTGCGGTCATCGCCGCCCTGCGCTTCAGCTTCCGGGGCGAGCTGGATGCCAATGTGGCAGTCACCGTCACCGAGCGCAACGAGAAGACCGGCCTGGACGAGAAGCAGACCATCCATCTGGGTGAGCCCAAGGCCGAGGTCATCGCCACCGGCTGGTCCGGCTACACCACCTGGGCTCTGACTTCCGACGGTAAGCTGACCTTCACTCCCTCCGGCGAGAAGCTGGAGAACGGCCAGACCAACCTGAAGAACTATTGGAAGGTCAATGGTGTTCTGACCCTGCCTTGGTCCGCCTACGCCGACATGATCACCACCGTGGTCATCGAGGATGGCATCCACGACATCGGCCAGATGGCTTTCTACGAGCTGAAGAATCTGACCGCCGTGGTCCTGGGCGAGGATGTCACCGAGATCCGCAACTACGCCTTCAAGAACTGTACCGCTCTGACATCCATCAACCTGGAGAACGTGGATGACATCCGCGAGGGTGCCTTCTACGGCTGTTCCGCCCTGACCGAGATCAACCTGGGCGAGAATGTCAACATCGAGGATTGGGCCTTCTCCAAGACCCCCTATGCTTCCCTGAATCCCTGATCTACCCCTAAACAACGAGGGCCTCTGCACAAGCAGGGGCCCTTTTTTGCATAAAAGAACGCGGAACCGAAATGCATCGGTTCCGCGCTGACTTTTACTGTTTCCGTCCCTTTCTGCCGGTCAGCAGGACGCAGACCGTGACTGCCGCGCCCACGGCCAGGGCGGCGGCGAAGATGTTGGCGTTGGGGACGAAGGAGGTGGTGCCGTCGGAGTTGACGATCTGCTCCGCGCCGGAGAGGACCGCCGCGCCGATGGCGGGGCCGATGACGCCGGGGATCAGCACCTGGGAGAAGATCCGCAGGCCCTGGAACTGGCCGGACTTGCCCGCAGGGGTGTAGTCCCGGACGAAGGCTCCGAAGACCGCCATGCCGGAGAGGTAGCCGCTCATCATCAGCAGGCTCCCCAGGAACACGGGCACCGTCGCGCGGGTGAAATACAGCACGATGTAGCCCAGGTTCAGTGCCCCCAGAGCCGTGAGAGCGGAGAAGCGGAAGCCCCGCCTCTCATAGACCTTGCCCCAGAAGGCGGTGACCACCGCCGCCAGGATGATGGCGGGGGCCATGATGAGCACATAATTGGCCATGCCCAGGCTTACCTCGTAATAGAGGATCAGGTAGGGCATATAGGTCTGGATGGAGATGTTGAACAGGGCGAAGACCGCCAGCATGACATAGAGCTCCCGGTTGGCTTTCGCCGTGGAGGGACGGAAGCCGTAGGTCAGGTTTTCCAAATAGCGGGTCTTGGTGGGCTGGATGCTGGACTCGTCGATGAGGAAGATGCCCGCGATGCCCACGGTGATGACCACGCCGCCGATGATGGCGAAGATCCAGGTCCAGCTTTCGCTTTTGTCCAGGTCGAAGCCCATGAAGCCGCCGAAGACCACCAGAATGGAGATCAGGGGCATCATGGAATTGATGCCCTCCACGGTGCCCCGGTTGGTGTGGTCCGTGGAGTCCGTGACCCAGGCGTTGAAGGCCGCATCGTTGGCACTGGAGCCGAAGAAGGTCATCACGCAGTCCAGAATGATGACCAGGCTGACGCCAGTGGCCATGGCGTTGGCGGTCATGGGGAAAATGGCCTCGATGACCTCCACCCGGAGCAGGCAGAAGCTCAGGATGCTGACGCCCCAGACCAGATAGCCGCCGCAGATGAGCAGCTTGCGCTTGCCGATCCGGTCGGACAGGGCTCCGATGAGCACCGTGGTCACGGTAGCCGCCACGCTGGAGGCACCCACCATGGCGGAAATGTCCGCGGCACTGGCCCGGAACATTTTATAGATGAACACATTGAAATACATATTCTCCACGACCCAGGCGACCTGACCCACCAGAGAGAACAGCGTCAGAGCCACCCAGAACCGGGATGAAAGCTTGGTCTTCATAGTAAAACCTCCCGAATGAATGTGCACCCATTATAGCACAGTTTCATCCGGGAGGAAAGGGGAGAAGGGGGGCTTTCTGGGCGGGAAAATCCCGGCGGTTCCTGTGTTCTCCGCTTGCGCGGGAGCTTGCGTCGTGGTATAATGAAAAAAATAGATATTTGGAGGCTTCCATGAAAACGCTTTTACATACCTGCTGCGCGCCCTGCGCCAACCAGTGCATCGAGGTGCTCCGTACCGACGGCTTTGATGTCACCGCCTACTGGTATAACCCCAACATCCACCCCTTCACCGAGTACCGCTCCCGGCGCAACTGCCTGCGGGAATACTGCGCCAGCATCGACCTGCCCGTTATCGAGCGCAATGATTACGCCCTGCGGCCCTTCGTCCGGGAGGTGGCCGATGACATCGCCCACCGTTGCGTCAAGTGCTACGAGATGCGCCTGTTCGACACCGCCCGGGCCGCCGCCGAAAATGGCTTCGACAGCTTCACATCCTCCTTGTTCATCTCCCCCTACCAGAACCACGAGCTCATGCGGGAGGTGGCAGAGCGGGCGGCCTTTGAATACGGCGTGAAATTCGAGTACCGGGACTTCCGTCCCTACTTTAAGCCCGGCCAGGAAAAGGCCAGAGAGCTGGGTATGTACATCCAGAAATACTGCGGCTGTGTGTTCTCTGAAGAGGAGCGGTATATCAAGGCGAAGAAGATCATTCCCTGAATTTTCCGTCATTGCGAGGAGCGAAGCGACGTGGCAATCCCGTATTCAGTGGGATACGCCAATTGGTTGTCTGCAAAATCGACGGGATTGCCACGGGCTGCGCCCTCGCAATGACGTGCGCGCTTTTGCTATGCAAAATTTTACAAAACAGGTTGCGAATTCGACAAAGGTGTTGTATAATTACCCTGTCGAACTATGGGCAAAGCCCATTTCCACAATTTTACATATTTCTGGAGGTAATGTGTCATGTTCAATGCAATGATTGAGACTCTGAAGGCCAATCCCCGTTCCATCGTGTTCACCGAGGGCCACGACGCCCGTATCCTGGAGGCTACTGCCCGCCTGAAGGCTGAGGGCTTCCTGAAGGTCATCCTGGTCGGCAATGTCGACGAGGTCAAGGCCAACGCTGCCAAGGGCGGCTTTGATATCGAGGGCATCGAGATCCTGGATCCCCTGACCTACGAGGGTATGGACGCCATGGTCGAGAAGATGGTCGAGCTGCGCAAGGGCAAGATGTCCGCTGAGGACTGCCGCGCTGCTCTGTCCAAGGGCAACTACTTCGGCACCATGCTGGTCAAGATGGGTCTGGCTGACTCCCTGCTGGGCGGCGCAACCTACTCCACCGCTGATACCGTCCGTCCCGCTCTGCAGATCGTCAAGACCAAGAAGGGCTCCCACCTGGTTTCCTCCTGCTTCATCATGGTCCGCGGCGAGGAGAAGCTGGCCATGGGTGACTGCGCCATCAACCTGAGCTACGAGGATTCCCTGGACAAGGAGGGCAATGTTGTCCTGTCCGCCGCTCAGAAGCTGGCTGAGGTTGCCATCGAGACCGCCAACACCGCCAAGGTCTTCGGCATCGATCCCAAGGTCGCCATGCTGTCCTTCTCCACCAACGGCTCCGGCAAGGGCGGCACTGTCAAGCTGTCCAACGAGGCCACCAAGGTCGCTAAGGCTATGGCTCCCGAGCTGGCCATCGACGGCGAGATGCAGTTCGACGCCGCTGTCGCCCCCGAGGTCGGTCAGCTGAAGTTCCCCGGCTCTCCCGTTGCCGGCTACGCCAACACCTTCATCTTCCCCACCATCGAGGCTGGCAACATCGGCTACAAGATCGCCCAGCGTCTGGGTGGCTACGAGGCTCTGGGCCCCATCCTGCAGGGTCTGGCTGCTCCCATCAACGACCTGTCCCGCGGCTGCAACGCTGAGGAAGTCTACAAGATGGCTATCATCACCGCCGCTATGGTGTAATTCAGCGTCTCAAAACAAAACAGCAAGGCCCGGAGCGAAAGCTCCGGGCCTATTTTATTGAAAGTTGAAAATGTAAAATTGTAAAATATTTATTGCCTTAACACAGTACAGTAGGGCGGGAGGCTTGCTCCCGCCGTGAATTTCGCCAAGGGCGGAATTCACATCGTCCACAGGACGATCGATAACGAGATCCTTGCATGACGGCAAGGAGATTTTTCGCCTATGGCGTAAAATCCCGGCGGGGGCAAGCCCCCCGCCCTACATTGACGATTCTTCATTTACAAGCTGTGCAAAGCCAATAAACATGAATTGAAAAGTAAAAGTGATCCCCTAATTTTCCATTTTCAATTATCAATTTTCAATTAACTCCAAGTGCAGCGGCAGCAGGACCTCCACGGAAAATGTCTCCTTGGTTCTGCTTTGGTTGAACTCTCCGCCCATGGCGTGGACCAGCTTGTGGCAGGTCTGCAGGCCGATGCGGTTGCTCTCCACGCGGTTGCCGGTCTGGCTGATGCGGTTGGAGATGGTGACGATGAGCTCGTCCCGGTCGCTGCGGCAGGTGATGGTGACGGGACAGGCGGGGTCCGCGTATTTGCGGACGTTGGAGAAGAGATTTTCAAAGATCCGCCGGAAGTGGCTCAGGTCCACCCGCAGTTTGCCCATAATGGGGTCCGAGCTGGTCTCCACCTGGAAGCCCCGCTGGGTCAGGTCCATGACATGCTCCAGGATCACCTGCTCCAGCAGTGTGGCCGCGTCGAAATCCTCCGGGGCCTGATCCGGGGTTGGCTTGCCGAAGACCAGGAAGAAGCCGAAGAGCTCGTCGGTCAGGGATTTGAGCCGCTGGGCGTTGTTCTTACAGATGTCAAGATACGCGCTCCGCTCCTCCGGACCCAGGGAATCGTCAGATAAAATCTCCAGGTATCCCATCAGGGCCGTCAGGGGGGTGCGCACATCGTGGGAGATGGCGGTGATGAGCTGGGAGTTGGCCTTCCAGGCCTCCTCCTCCCGCTGTAATTTGTCGATGATGCTCAGCCGCATGGCATCCACATCCAGGGCCAGCTGGCCGATCTCGTCGCCGGACTGTGGTTTGATCTGCATGCCCAAGTCGCCCCGGCTGACCTGCCGGACCTGGCGGCTCAGGGTCTGGATGGTGCGGGTGATGTGCTGGTCGTATAGGAGCACGGTGGCCAGGAACACCAGTGCCGCAAGGCCCAGGGCCGACAGATTCACCGCCGCGCTGACCATGCTCCGGGAGGTGTCATACAATGCCACGGTACACACGCTGTCCCGGAAATTGACGGGATATTCCTTGGCAAGATGGAGGGTCAGCTCTGACCGGACGCTGATGCCGCTTTCGTTCAGCATCAGCTCCGCGCCGTCGGGGGTGGAGGTGATGGTGGTATTCAGACCGTAGACCGTCAGATTGATGTTGGGGTGCTCCCGGTTCCACTGGCCCACGGCGTTGACATCGGTGGACGTGATGTCGTATTCCGTCACAAAGGACCGGAAAGAGCTGATCTCCGCGCTCATGCGCCGCTCCACGGCCTCGCTGGACAGGTACACCTCTTCCACGAGGGTGTTGCCCACGAAGACCATGGCGACAAAGGTCACCACCGCCGCCGCAAAGGCCAGACACATGACCAGCATCAGCTTCATGGTCAGGGGACGGAAATTGTGCCGTTCAGCCAAACTGATACCCCTTTCCCCATACGGTCCGGATGAGCTTGGGATTGGCGGGGTCCGCCTCCAGCTTCTTGCGCAGGTTCAGGATATGTACCATGACGGTATTGTTGGAGGAGGGGAGGTATTTTTCGCCCCAGACGCTCTCGTAGACCTTCTGCACATCCACGGTCCGGCCACGATTCTGGACGAAGAACCGCAAAATGGCGAACTCCTTATCCGTCAGGTCGATGCGCTGTCCGTTTCGGATGGCGCAGGTGTGCTTCTCGTCCAGGCGGATGTCCAGGGGGGCGGCGGGCTCGGTCTTGCCCTTGTAGATGCGGTAGCGGCGGGTCAGGGATTCCACCTTCATCATCAGCTCGTTCTGGGAGAAGGGCTTGGCGAGATAATCGTCGCCGCCGGAGGCGTAGGCCTCGGCCTTGTCGGTAAGCTGGCTCTTGGCGGTGAGGAAGAGCATGGGCACGGTGGAAAATTTGCGGATCTCGGCGCAGGCCTCCACGCCGCTCAGGCCCGGCATCATGATGTCCATGATGACAAGGTCGATCCTTGGCTCCGAGCGCACCAGCTCCACGGCCTCCGTGCCGGAGGCGGCCTCCAGGACCTCATAGCCCCGGTTTTTCAAAAGAATACGCAGCAGCGAGCGCAGGTCGGGCTCGTCATCCACTGCGAGGATTCGGATCATATCCATCATCGGGACCTCCTTTCATTTTCTCCATTATAGCACAGCTTTCGACAAATAGCGCATTTCTTAAGAATTTTTAAGAACCGCCGGGCAGGGCCCGGACCCAAACTCGAGACTGGTGGATTGTGCTGGATGGTACTCGAGTAAAACCGCCCGACCGGTCGCTGGCATCCGCTCGGCGTACCGTGTCGGGCGTGGGGCTATTTGAGATGTTGAAGGTTGAATTCTGCATTATGCATTCCGCATTCTGCATTAAAAAAACGGACCGAAATTTCGGTCCGTTTTTTGATCACTTACTTGCCGGCCAGAGCACGCTCAAGCCAGACGGCACCCACGTCCAGAGCGGTGTACAGACCGTTCTTCTCGGTCTTCTTGACGATCTGGGCGCGACCCTTGATGTTGGGGTCGGTGAGCATGAGCTGGATGGAAACCTTGTTGGCCACGTCGGTGTCGCCGACCTTCTTGTAGTCGATGATCTGCAGCTGAACGATGTGGCTGTCGGCCATGGAGCCGTAGTAGATGATGTTATCCTTGCGCATCAGGGGACGGCCCTTGAAAGTCAGGCCCTTATTTTCTGCCATGTGTACCTCCTTGTGGGGAAAAGCGGATAAACGAACATGGAGCTTGCGCAAATGCGGATCAAACCGTCACGCCGGGCGATTTCATCGGCATCTGCGCGACATGAAAACGGGGCTCGCAAAAGCCCCGCGATCATACCATTTTATCTGTTGAACAGATAGCACTGCACCAGCTCCTGGAGCAGCTCGTCCCGGTCCAGCTTGCAGATCATGCTTCTGGCACCGTTGTAGTTGGTGATGTAGGTGGGGTCCTCGGTGAGAAGGTAGCCCACGATCTGGTTAATGGGATTGTAGCCCTTCTCGCTCAGAGCGTCGTATACACTGCGAAGAATGCGGTGCATATTCTCTTGATCGTCGCAGGGGACCGTAAACTTGATGGTGTGGTTATCCGTCATGTGATCGACCTCCTTTGCATATTGCCACTATTATAGCCCAAATTTTCGTATATGTAAAGAGGCGAAACAAAATTTTCATGTTTCATTTCTCGACAGAACCAAAAAAGAACACGTCATTGCGAGGAGGGCGCAGACCGACGTGGCAATCCCCGCAGATTTGCAGGATCCTTGGGGGATTGCCACGCCAGTGTGAGCACTGGCTCGCAATGACGTGCTTGGATTTGGTTATCTCAGGACTGCGCCCAGCTTGGAGGACAGGGCCTCCAGGACCTTGGTGGTGACACCCTCGGAATCGGCATCGGTCAGGGTCCGGTCATCGGCACGGAGGACCAGGGAGAAGGCAACAGACTTCTTGCCCTCGGCAACGCCCTTGCCGCGGTAGATGTCGAACAGGTCGACCCGGCGCAGGAGCTTGCCGCCGGCGGCGGTGATGCACTCGGTCAGCTCGGCGATGGTAGTGGCCTCGTCGCACAGCAGGCTCAGGTCGCGGGTGACGGCGGGGTACTTGGGCAGAGCGGTGAAGGTGGGCTCAGGCAGCATCATGGTGAAGGCCTTGCTGAAGTCCAGCTCCACGCAGTAGACCTCGGCATCCAGACCGTAGTTCTTGGCAACCAGGGGATGGACCTGGCCCATGTATCCCAGATGCTCGCCGTTGATGGAAATGGCGGCGCAGCGGCCGGGGTGGAAGGAGGGGTTGTCCTTCACGGCGGTGAAGGAAGCCTTGGGCAGCCGCAGGCCGGACAGGATGGCCTCCAGCTGACCCTTCATGGAGAAGAAGGTCACGCCGCCGCCGTAGGCACCCAGCATCAGCATCTTGGGCTCGGCGGGCAGAGCCTGGCCCTCGGTGG
The DNA here is from genome assembly GCA_045125955.1 of Faecousia sp. GTDB lineage: Bacteria > Bacillota > Clostridia > Oscillospirales > Oscillospiraceae > Faecousia. The sequence goes on along the minus strand of JBGVNV010000104.1, from coordinate 4,250 downwards.
GCAGGTAGATCTTGGCCAGCTCATACAGGCGGACAGACTTGTTGTGGTAGGCGTAGTTCCGGGACAGGATATCCAGCATGGAGGGCAGGGCGATGGTACGCATGATGGAGGTGTCCTCGCCCAGGGGGTTCTGGATGCGCATGGCGTTACGCAGGCAAGAATCCTTGGGGATGCGGATGTTGTCGAAGATGGCGGGGGAGACGAAGGAGTAGGTGATGATCTCACTGTAGCCCAGAGAGCGGCACAGCTGACCGGCCTTGTTCTCCGCCAGCATGAAGGGGGTATAGCCGCCCTGGGTGGCGTTCTTGAAGGAGGTGGTGGGGATCTCGTTGTAGCCGTAGCTGCGGCCCACTTCCTCGGCCACGTCAGCCATCAGGTTCAGGTCGGGGCGGAAGGAGGGAACCAGGATCTCGCCGTCCACCACGGGGATCTCCAGCAGCTCCAGGTACTTGACCATGTCGCTCTCGGGGATGCTGGTGCCCAGCAGGGCGTTGATCTTCTCGACCTCCAGGGGCAGCTTCTTCTCCTGGGGAACGTAGTTCAGGATATCGATGATGCCGTCCAGCACATCGCCGGCTTCCAGCAGCTCCACCAGCTCGCATGCACGCTGGACAGCGGGCATGGTCATCATGGGGTCCAGATGCTTCTCGAACTTGCCGGAGGACTCGGTGCGCATGCCCAGAGCCAGGGCGGTCTGACGGATGTTGGTGCCGTCGAAGTTGGCGGACTCGAAGACCACGGTGGTGGTGTCGTTCTGGATCTCGGAGTTCTCGCCGCCCATGATACCGGCCAGGCCGATGGGCTTATCGCCGTCAGCGATGACCAGCATGCCGGGGGTCAGGTCCCGGACATTGCCGTCCAGGGTGGTCAGCTTCTCGCCCTCAGCGGCATCGCGGACCACGATCTTGTTGGAGCCGATGTAGCGGTAGTCGAAGGCGTGCATGGGCTGGCCGTACTCCAGCATGACATAGTTGGTGATATCAACGATGTTGTTGATGGGGCGCACGCCGTTGGCTCTCAAGCGGCTCCGCAGCCACTTGGGGGAGGGAGCGATCTTGACGTTCTTGACCATCCGGGCGGTGTAGCGGTAGCACTTGTCCTCCGCGGGGACCTCCACATCCAGATGCTCGAAGATGGTGCCGGCATCGCTGCCCTGGACCACGGGCTCGTGATGCTTCATGGTCTTGCCGAAGGCGGCGGCGGACTCACGGGCGAGACCGATGATGGAGTAGCAGTCGGGACGGTTGTTGGTGATCTCGAACTCGACGATGGTATCATCGTTGCCGATGATCTCGTTGATGTCCTGACCGATGGTGCAGGGCTCCTCGATGATGAAGATACCGTCCATGATGGCGTAGGGGAAGTCGCCGTTGGTCAGACCCAGCTCCTCCAGACCGCAGAGCATGCCGTTGGACTTGACGCCGCGGAGCTTGCCCTTGGTGATGTGGACACCGCCGGGGAGCCAGGAGTTGTGCATGGCCACGGGGACCATGTCGCCCACCTTGACATTCTGGGCACCGGTGACGATCTGGACGGGCTCAGCCTCGCCCACATCGATCTGGCAGACCCACATGTGGTCGGAATTCTCATGACGGACGATCTCCAGGACCTTGCCCACCTTGACATTCTTGATTTCAGCGTCCATGCGCTCGTAGGTCTCGACCTTCTGGCCGAAGACGGTCAGGGTCTCGACGTATTCCTTGTCGGAGTAGGCGGACAGATCCACGAACTCCTCATGCAGCCATTTTCTGTTGAGTTTCATGCTTCTTCCTCCTAATTAGAACTGGTTCAGGAACCGCATATCGTTGTCGAAGATCAGACGCAGGTCGTTGATCTTCAGGCGGCCCATGGCGGTGCGCTCCAGGCCCATGCCGAAGGCGAAGCCGGAGTACTTTTCGGGATCGATGCCGCAGTTGCGCAGGACCTCGGGATGGACCATGCCCGCGCCCAGCAGCTCGATCCAGCCCTCACCGTGGCAGGTGGAGCAGACCTTGCCGTCCACCTCGCCGGTGCCGTGGCACTTGTGGCACTGCATATCCATCTCGCAGGAGGGCTCGGTGAAGGGGAAGTGGTGGGGACGGAAGCGGACGGCGGCATCATGACCGTAGATCTTGTTCATGATGGTGATCAGCGCGCCCTTCAGGTCGCCCATGGTGATGTGCTCGTCAACGACCAGACCCTCGATCTGATGGAACATGGGGGAGTGGGTGGCATCGGCCTCGTCCTTACGGAACACGCGGCCGGGGGCCAGCATGCACAGGGGGGGCTTATGCTCCTCCATGAAGCGGATCTGCATGGAGCTGGTCTGGGTGCGCAGGAGGACGGAGTCCTCGTCGTTGAAATAGAAGGTGTCGGAGCGGTCACGGCTGGGGTGGCCCTCCTCGATGTTCAGGCGGGTGAAGTTGTAATCGGCGTACTCCACCTCAGGACCGTCGACGACGGTGTAGCCCATGCCCACGAAGATGTCCTTGATCTCCTGCAGGACCATGTTCATGGGGTGCTGATGGCCCAGCTCCACGGTGTCGCCGGGGATGGTGACGTCGATGGACTCGGCGGCGAGCTTGGCCTCCAGGACGGCGGCATCGATGGCGGTCTTGCGCTCCTCGAGCTTGCGCTCGATCTCGGCGCGGACGGCGTTGGCCAGCTGGCCCATGACGGGACGCTCCTCTGCGCTGAGCTTGCCCATCATCTTCAGGACGGCGGTAAGCTCGCCCTTCTTGCCCAGCCACTTGACGCGCTGCTCATCCAGAGCGGCGGGAGTCTCAGCGGCCTCCAGAGCCTCCAGGGCCCGGAGCTTGATGGCTTCCAGTTGCTGTTTCATGGATCGGTTCTCTCCTTTTGGAAAATAAGATTGCGTCATTGCGAGGAGCGAAGCGACGCGGCAATCCCGTGAAGATTCCGGAATCCTTTGGGGATTGCTACACCAGTGTGCGCACTGGTTCGCAATGACGTGCTGATTGTGGGGGAACGAAAAAACGGCCTTCCGTCCCCGTGAATTGGGGACGAAAGACCGGATACAGTCTTCCGCGGTACCACCCGCATTCGCCTTTCGGCGCACTCATCAGGCGCAGACACGCCCTTGACCCAGTAACGGCGGTCACACCGGCGCACCCTAATTTGCGGACATTTCAGGCGGCAGCTCCCGGGGGAAAGCCCTGTTTTCCATGCTGAGTGGCTCCCACCGCCCCACTCTCTCTGAGAACATGTGCCGAAAACACGACGACCCGATCAACGCTTTTGATATTTACATTGCATATTCTAGCACGAATAAATGGAAAGTGCAAGCCCTTTTTGAGGAAAATGTTATTTGTAGGGTGCGCATTGTATGCGTGCCAAGGGCGCGAAAAGGGCACGCATGAAATGCGCGCCCTACGGTTGGGTCAAAAATAGAACAGCTCCTCGAATTTTTTATCCAGGGCGATGCAGAGGATCAGGGCCAGCTTGGCCGTCGGGGAGAACTGGCCGGTTTCGATGGAGCTGATGGTGTTTCTCGACACGCCCACCAGCTCCGCCAGGGCCGCCTGGGAGAGCTTGCGCTCCGTCCGGGCCTCCTTGATGCGGTTTTTCAGGATCAGTTGGTCGTTCATCTTATCACCAGCCCAGTGTCAGCTTCAGGTAGCCCCAGTAGCTCATGACTGCGGCAAAGCCGAATAATACGGTAGTAAACCAGTAAGCGCGCTTTTTGAGATTGATGGCCTGGTGGCCGTAGAGAAATGTCTGATTGCACCAGTATACTGTCCAGATGGCGTGTCGGACTACCTCCGGGCCGTCGGCGATCTCGTTGACAATCATCAGGAGCATGGCGATCAGCATACTGACAGCGCCGCCGATGCCGTAGGACCTATTGACGATCTGCTGCTCACGTTCGTCATATACACCTTCGCCGGATTGTCGGCTCTTTTCCAGGATTTCTTCTCTTGTCATATGAAACACTCCTTTGCCAAGTATTCTTTGCATCTATATGATACCATTGCCAAGTACACTTGTCAAGATGTTTTGCAAAGAAAACTTGTCAAATCGGTGTAGGGCGCGCATTGTATGCGTGCCCAGATGGCGGGGAAACGGCACGCATGAAATGCGCGCCCTACAGGGTTTCTGAAATGAAGAAGGGAACGGCACGGGGGCCGTTCCCTTGTATAATAAAGTAAGTCGAACGAAGGGAAACAGCATGTTATAATTATTCAGCTACTGTGGATTGGTGCTGTTCCCTCCGGCGGCTTTGCCGACTGGTTCCTGTAGGCTACGACCAC
>JBGVNV010000103.1:0-7091 GCA_045125955.1 Faecousia sp. | reverse complement strand
GATCTTTGGGAACCAAAGTGTCCAGATCCACGATAATAGGCTCCCGCCGTGCGTTGTTTTTCCATTGTTCCATAAAAACACCCCCGATTCGTCTATTATACACGAAACGGGGGCGTTTGGATAGTTCTTTGACAAGCTGAAGCGGCACCCAATGGGTGCCGCTTTTGCTTGTCAAAAAAGTGCCCGTAGGGGCGATCATTGATCGCCCGTGGATTTTGCCAAAGCAAAATCCATCGCCGCAAGGCGAAAACAAGGTTATTTCCCTTCGGAAAATCCGAAAAACAGCGTTTTTCGGCGGGCGATCATTGATCGCCCCTACATTCTCATGGGAAAGTACGTTCTTTGACTGCCTAAAGCAGCACCCAATGGGTGCCGCTTCTTTACGATTTTCTGAATTTCTCCCCGCTTCTCTTGCTTTTTCGCCATTTTCCGCTATACTGGACTTATCAAATTTCCGAGGTGATCCCTATGCCTGAACAAACGATAAAAAAGGCCCGTCCCTGGCTGGTCCATGCGTTGACCTGGCTGCTGCTCCTGGCGGGCGGCTGCTTCCTGGGTCTTGTGAGCCTGTTCTTCTCCGCCGGTGACCATGGCACGGCCCTGTTTGCCTGGTATTTTACCCAGCCCATGGTGCTGGTGCTGAATCTTGTCCCCTTCGTGCTGCTGCTCCTGCTGTTCTATGCGGCCTTCGGCCGGGCCTGGCTGGCCTATCTCGTTACCGGCGCGGTGGGCCTGTTCTTTAGCTGGGCCCAGTACTGGAAGCTCATGGCCCGCAGCGACCCCATCTTCGCCGGCGACCTGCTGATCTTCAGCGAAGCCACCCAGATGGCCGGTCAGTACATCCAGATCACCTGGCAGATCGTCCTCTCCGCCGTTCTGGTGCTGGCGGTGGTGCTCGTCCTGGCGTTCCTGGGCAAGGGACGGCTGAAAAAGCCCCTGCCCCGGCTGGCTCTGGCGGCGGCGGTGATCGCCCTGTCCATGTGGCTCTACCCCACCTACTACACCGACTCCGCCACCTACAATTCCATGACCGTCTGGCCCGAGATCAACAAGTGGTTCGAGACCAACCGCTACATCTCCCGGGGCGGCATCTACCCCTTCATCCACTCCATCCCCGATGCCCTGCCCACGCCCCCGGCGGGCTATGACGAGGCCGCAGCTCTGGCGGACCTCTCCGCCTACCCCTCCGATGACATCCCCGAAAATCAGAAGGTCAGCGTCATCGTGACCCAGCTGGAGGCCTTCGCGGACCTGTCCGCCGCCACGGACCGGATCACCGGTGTGGACCCCTACGCCGAGTACCACGCCCTCCTGGCTGAGAGCTACCACGGCAAGCTCCTGCCCAATGTCTTCGCCGGCGGCACCATCGACACCGAGCGTTGCGTGCTCACGGGCTACAGCAATCTGGAGGAGTTCCGCCGCGCATCCTGGAGCTACGCCCGCTACTTTGAAAGCCAGGGCTATGCCGTCGAGGGTGCCCACGCGGGCTATGAAGCCTTCTACAACCGCCTGAACGTCAACGCCAATCTCGGCATCCCCGACTACCGCTTCATCGAGGGCTACTACGACGAGCTGGTCACGGGCATTCCCATGGACGATTTCTTCCTGCGCGACGTGGCGGTCACCGTTCTGAACAAGCTGGAGGCGGGCCCCGTGTTCTCCTTCAACGTCACCTACCAGAACCACGGCCCCTATTCTACCGATCACGCCTACTTCACCGACATCTATGTGCCCCAGGAGGATCTTTCCGGCAGCGACTGGCACATCATCAACAATTACCTCTGGGGCATCCAGGACACCGCCCGCCGGATGCAGGCCATGGTGGACGAGTTCCGGGCCATCGACGAGCCCGTGGTGCTGGTCTTCTTCGGTGACCACAAGCCCTGGCTGGGCGAGCAGAGCGTCACCTACGATGCCCTGGGCATCGACATCCGCAGCGGCAGTGACGATGCCTTCCGCAATTACTACGGCACCGACTACCTCTTCTGGGCCAACGACGCCGCCAAGGCCGTCCTGGGCACCGAGCTGGTGGGCGAAGGCCCGGAGATCAGCCCCTGCTTCCTGATGAATGTCCTCTTCGACCAGCTGGGCTGGGAGGGCCCCGGCTACATGAAGCTCACCGACGAGGTCATGACCCAGACCCCCGTCCTCCACAACACCGGCCGCGCCCTGGTGGACGGCACCCTCACCGAGTCCCAGCAGACCCTCCGGGACCGGATGACCTGCGTCCAGTATTACCTCAGCATGGACGCCGAGGGCAAGCATCCTTAATACGACAAACAGCAGCAAGGCAAGCCTTGCTGCTGTTTTCTCTTTACGCCCCATCTCCCGCAAACGCCTCGACCATCAGTCTGGTTGCCAGAGAAAATCCATCCGAAAACGCCTGTACCCTTTGCAAATACTGAAATTCTTCCACATTGTCTGCGTATTTTCTCAGGATTTCCATCTGTTCTTTCGACATTACCAGCTCCAATTCCTCCCGATTGCGTTCGAGCAACACGCAGAGCTGTTCCATTTCCGGATTACCGACACCGCAATTCGGTCCCGGTGCGATTTGTCCATTCCAAAGCTCCTCCAGTATGCGCTTCACATTCATCACCTCTTTCTTATTTTAACCTGAATCAGGTTAAAAGTCAATAACCTGATTCAGGTTATTGTAAAATATCCCTGAGGTGATTGGTATGTACAGACGCATCCGGGATCTCCGGGAAGACAACGACCTGACCCAGACACAGATCGCCAAAATGCTGGGTATGTCCCAGACGGGCTATTCCAAATACGAAACCGGTGAAAATGATATCCCCACCCAGGTACTCATCAAACTGGCAGATTTCTACAAAACCAGCATCGATTACCTCCTGGGCAGAACAGATACCCGATAAAGAATGGGCGTACCGTTTGGTACGCCCATTCTTTATTCTTCCGAAATCCCCATCAGCACACAGCCAAAATAGCCCCGCTTTTTCAGGAACTTTTCCAGACTCTCGCCGTAAAAATCCGGCCCGGTGGAATTTTTATAGGTATTATAGCCAACGAACCCCCGGTCCGTTTTGTGCAGAGCCACGAAATGGGCCCCAATTTTCATCCCCCTGCGCCAGTAGTAGAAGAGGATGCTCACGGGACATTCCGCCGCCAGGGCATCGAACCGGTCCCGCCGGGCCTCCATCCGCACGGAAAAGCCATGGTGAGCGAAAAACGCCGCCGGACCCCAGAAGCTGGTGCCCCCGTTGCCGTGGATCAGGGGAAGCTGCCGCTCGTAATAGCGGATGAGCTCGCGCTTGTCCGCCCGTTTGCCCAAAATCCGCAGGGCATTGTAGGTGGCGATCCAGCCGCAGCCCGTGGCGGCGGAGGTCCGAAAGCCATAGCGCAGCTCGTCCTTCGGGATGTCATGCTGGCAGTAAATGAGATCCTTCATCGGGGATGCTCCTCCAGGAACCGATCCATCAGCTCGCCCGCCGTCAGCACAAATCTGGCGCAGGGCCGCTTGGCATAAAATTCCGCCGTCCGGGGAGAGGGATTGGGGTCGGTGGAGGGATGATCCAGCAGTTCCCGGCATATAATCGTGCCATTGGCCTCCCGGAAAGCCGCCGCCAGCTCCTGGACCTGACCGTAGAGCACCTTCTTGCTCTCGTCGTCGCCGGGGGTGTCGTAGCCGTAGAGGCTGCTCAGCACGAAGAGCATACCGCTGACCGCGCCGCAGACCTCCCGCAGTCGGCCCATGCCGCCGCCGAAGGCCGACACCATCCTTGCCGCCTGGCTCTCCGTCAGCCCCAGCTCCTCGCTGAAGGCCGCCGCCACCGCCTGGGCGCAGTTGTAACCCGACAGAAACAGCTCTGCCGCTTTGATTCCATGTTCCATAAGAGTATTCCTCCTTTTTTCCTCATTTTACCACATTCCCCCGCCCTTGACAACCATGGAGGGGTTTTCTATAATGAATATAAATCCAAAAATGCTTATTGTCTTTGCTCAGTTTGCATATTCAGAATCGCAAGTGTAGGGCGGGGGCTTGCCCCTGCCGGGATTTTACGCCGCAGGCGAAAAATCCCCTTGCCGTAGGCAAGAATCTCGTCATCGATCATCATTTGGATGATGCGAATTTCGCTGTTGGCGAAATTCACGGCGGGAGCAAGCCTCCCGCCCTACCATACTGCGTTAAGGCGATCAGCGTTAATCCAAAATCATTCTCGTCATTGCGGGGGCGTAAGCCCGTGGCAATGACGTGCTGTTTTGAAGGAGGCCCCCTATGCTCCCCGAAGCTTTTTTGACCCGGCTGAAAGAACAGCTTGGCGATGAATTTGACGATTATCTGCGCAGTCTCGACCGCCCCCGTGCGGTGGCCCTGCGCTTCAATCCCCTGAAAACCGACACTTTCCCCAACCTGCCCTTCACCGAAGAGCCGGTCCCCTGGGCGGACTTCGGCCATTACTACACCCCCGATGCCCGGCCCGGACTCCACGTCTGGCACGAGGCGGGCCTGTACTACCTCCAGGAGGCCAGTGCCATGGCCCCCGTAACGCTCCTGGCTCCCCAGCCCGGTGAGCTCGTCCTGGACCTCTGCGCCGCCCCCGGCGGCAAGACCACCCAGATCGCCGCCCTCATGGGTGGGGAGGGTCTGCTGGTCTGCAACGAGATCAACCCCAAGCGGGCCAAAATTCTCTCCCGGAACATCGAGCGCATGGCCGTCTCCAACGCCCTGGTGCTCAACCACCACCCCAAGGACCTGGAGCGGCATTTTGAAGGCTGCTTCGACCGGGTGCTGGTGGATGCCCCCTGCTCCGGCGAGGGCATGTTCCGCAAGGAGGAGGCCGCCGTCACCGACTGGTCCGAGGAGACCGTCAACATGTGCGCCGAGCGGCAGGCCCAGATCCTGGCCACCGCCGCCAGGCTCCTGAGAAAGGGCGGTCGGCTGGTTTACTCCACCTGCACCTTCGCCCCCGCGGAGGACGAGGGCGCGGTCACTGAATTTTTGCGGACCCATCCCGATTTTTCCATCGAAGCCGTGGAGGCCCCCGCCCTCTCCCCCGGACGGCCCGACTGCATCGCCGATCCCGCCCCCGGCATCGAGCACACCTTCCGCCTCTGGCCCCACCACCAAAAGGGCGAGGGCCACTACGCCGCCGTGCTCCGTAAGTCCGGCGAGGAAGAATCCGCCCTGACCCCCGCCAAAGCCGACAAGCTCCCCAGGGAGTGGACGGATTTCGCCAAAGCCATGAACATCACCCTCCCGGCGGGCAAGCCCGCCCTCTTCGGCTCCACCCTCTGGTGGCTCCCGGAGGATGCCCCGGAGCTGAAGGGCCTGAAGGTCCTGCGCCCCGGCCTGGAGCTGGGCGAGGTGAAAAAGGGCCGCTTCGAGCCCGCCCATGCCTTAGCCCTGTGGCTAAAGTCCTGCGCAAGTGTCCAGGACTACGCCCCCGACTCCCCGGAGATGGCCGCCTACATCCACGGCGACGTGGTCCCCTCAACCCAAAAGGGCTGGACCCTGGTCACCGCCGGCAATCTTTCCATCGGCTGGGGCAAGGGCGACGGAAAAATCCTAAAAAATCACTACCCAAAGGGCCTCAGACGATAATTTTTCCTGCTTTACATAACGCCAAATCCATGATATAATCTTGTATACCCCTAACTATAAATGCAAGGAGAGGATTTCCTTGGCGAAATACGAAATTATCGGCGGAACGCCGTTGAAGGGCGAAGTGGTCATCTCCGGCGCGAAGAACGCCGTGGTCGCCATCCTGCCCGCCACACTGCTTGTTCCCGGCAAGTGCCGGATCGAAAATGTCCCCAATATCTCCGACGTCCGCATCCTGCTGGACATCATGCGCTCCATGGGTGCCACCGTGGACTGGGCCGAGCCCGGCGTGGTGGAGATCGACTGCGCGAATGTCCCCTACTGCGAGCCCAACGCCGATCTGGTCCGCAAGATGCGCGCCAGCTACTACCTGCTGGGTGCCCAGCTTGGCCGTTACGGCCGGAGCCATGTGGCCCTGCCCGGCGGCTGTGCCTTCGCGGCCCGTCCCATCGACCAGCACATCAAGGGCTTCGGTCTGCTGGGCGCGGACGTGACCGAGACGGAGGAGTATGTGGAGATGGTCCCCGGCGAGGATGGCCTGCGGGGCCAGCGCATCAGCCTGGACGTGGTCAGTGTGGGCGCAACTGCCAACATCATGATGGCCGCCTGCCTGATCGAGGGTCAGACCGTCATCGAAAACGCGGCCAAGGAGCCCCACATTGTGGACCTGGCCAACTTCCTGAACACCATGGGTGCCCACATCTCCGGCGCGGGCACCGACACCATCAAAATCAAGGGCGTCAAAGCCCTCCACGGCGGCACCTACGCCGCCATCCCCGACCAGATCGAGGCCGGCACCTACATGGCCGCAGCCGTGGCCACCGGCGGCAACGTCCTGGTCCAGAACGTCATCCCCAAGCACATGGAGTGCATCACCACCCGTCTGCGGGAAATGGGCGCGAAGATCACCGAGTTCGACGATGCCATCCGGGTCCAGGCCACCTACCCCCTGCGCCGGATCACCGTCAAGACCATGCCCTACCCCGGCTTCCCCACGGATATGCAGGCCCAGATCTGCGTCTGTATGGTCCTGGCCACGGGCATGAGCCGCCTGACCGAGTCCGTCTACGAGACCCGCTTCTTCGGCTACTGCTCCGAGCTGGAGAACATGGGTGCCAAGATCAAGGTCGACGGCAAGACCGCCAATGTCACCGGCATGGGCGAGCGCAAGCTCAAGGGCACCACGGTCCACGCCAAGGACCTGCGCGCCGGCGCGGCCCTGATCATCGCCGGCCTGGCCGCCGAGGGCACCACCTACGTCAAGAACATCCACTACGTGGAGCGCGGCTACGAGCGCATCATCGACAAGCTCACCGCCCTGGGTGCCCAGATCAGAAGAATCGAAGACTGATGAAAACCGAGGACTCAAATGAGTCCTCGGTTTCAGTCTGTCAAAGAACCCCTGTTTTCTCGAAAGGAAAACAGGGGTTTTGGTATAGAAAATTGGAAAACAGATGTCCAGAAATAAAAATAAGGAGTTCTTCCAACTCCAATTTGCCAGCTTTTTCAGATTCATGGCAGC
>JBGVNV010000102.1:0-10463 GCA_045125955.1 Faecousia sp. | reverse complement strand
GTAGACACCGATGACGATGCCCTCGTTGTCGCCGCCCTGCTTCCAGCCGGCCTTTTCCAGCACCCGGCTGGCGATAAAATCCTTGCGGGTGCGGTTGGATTCGATGACCGCGCCGATGAGGTTTTCCGGCACGTCCCGGTAGTTGGCCCGGAGCTGCTTGGTGTCCTTGGGCAGGCAGTAACCGCCGTAGCCGAAGGAGGGGTTGTTGTAATGGGTACCGATCCGGGGGTCCAAACAGACGCCCTGGATGATCTTGGCGGTATCCAGCCCCTTGAGCTCCGCGTAGGTGTCCAGCTCGTTGAAATAGCTGACCCGCAGGGCAAGATAGGTATTGGCGAAGAGCTTCACGGCCTCGGCCTCGGTGGAGCCCATGAAGAGGACCTGCACCTGGTCCAGGGCACTCTCCTTCAAAAGCCAGGCGAACAGCTCCGCCTTTTCCCGCAGGGGGCCAGTTTCGGCATCGATGCCGATGACGATGCGGCTGGGATGGAGATTGTCGTAGAGGGCACGGCTCTCCCGGAGGAATTCCGGGCTGAAAAAGAGATTCTCACAGCCCAGCTCCCGGCGGGTCTTCTGGGTGTAGCCCACGGGGATGGTGGACTTGATGACAATGGCGGCATCCGGGTTCACAGCCATGACCTGGCGGATGACCTGCTCCACCAGACGGGTGTCAAAATAATTGGTTTCGGAATCGTAGTTGGTGGGCACCGCGATGACCACAAGCTCCGCATCCCGGTAGGCCTTTTCGCCGTCCATGGTGGCGGTCAGGTCCAGTTCCCGGTTGGCGAGATATTCCTCGATCTCCCGGTCCTGGAGGGGCGAGAGCCGGCGGTTGACCATGTCCACCTTTTCCGCCACCACATCCACGGTGGTGACGGTATTGCGCTGGGACAGCAGCACGGCCATGCTCAGGCCCACATAGCCCAATCCGGCAACGGCGATCTTATGCTTCGTCATGGGCTTTCCCCTTTCGTAACAAAGTCTTTTCTGCATTTTTCAGCTCCAGAATGCCGCGACTAACGAACACCAAACCTGCAAAAAGCAGCATCATGAGGAAGGAATCGTTGTATTGGAGCAGATATGCCGCCGCAACGGCACCGACAGGCGGGAGCCACCATTTGAGATACGTTCCAAACCCAACGGGGGCCCGCTTCATCCAGCGGCAGATGTAGATATACTTGACCACGGCCTCCAGAGCGATCTGGGTGCACAGGCCGTAGAGCATGAACCAGGGGTCCGTCCAGGTCAGGACCATCACCGCTGCCATGACTGCGAGAGCCACGGCACGGATGCGGTTGTCGATTTTCTCGTTGCCGGTCATCTGCAGAATACCGCCGCAGGGACCCAGGGTGGCCACCAGCAGGAAAATCACCGCGCAAGCCATGAAGAGCCCGTCGTACACGATCAGCTCCTCCGCCAGGATGCCCAGAATCACCCTGGGGAAGCCCAGCAGGACCACCGCCAGGGGGCCCACCACCAGCATCTGGATGCGCATGATGGAGCCGTAGACCGTGCGGATCTTTTCGTGCTCCCCGGCGTGGTAGAGCCGGGAAAACTCCGGCAGGAAGATCTTCGCCGTGGGGCCGGAGATGAAATTGATGAGCTTTTTGACCAGCAATACCACGCTGACCACACCGGCCTCGAAGGCACCGGAGAAGAAATACTGCATGACCACGGGCATCTGCTCGATCATGGAGTGCATCAGATCGGAACGCTGGTAGGCACCCCACTTTTTCAGGTCCACATCCTGGGAAATGTCCTGATAGTCCTTCTGTTTGCTCTGGCGGAGCAGGAAAAAGCCGATGACCAGCAGATACTGGCCAACATACAGCACCAGCAGCGCGGTATGGTCCAGGGCATTCAGCAGACCCAGCACCAAAACGCCGATGACCAGAGTTGCACGTCCCAGGACATACTCGCCCATGAGAGAGGTCACGCTCTGCCCCCGGGTAATGAGGGTGCTGCTGCGGTCCATGACCAGCAGCTCCAGCATGGTGATGAGGGGCACAACGGCAAACATGCCCTTGCCCCCCAGAACGATCAGAAGCCCCGCCGCGCCCAGCAGGGGCAGGACGTAGCGCAGGAAATAGTTTCGTTTGAAGCCCCGGATGGTGGTCTTTCCACCGGAGAGGTAGAAGGTGTTGCACTTGACGAGGCCGGAAAAACAGACCCAGAAAATGAGGTCCGCAGAATTGATCCAGGCGGAATAGGTGCCGTAGCCGCTGACCGCGAGCTTGTCGGTGATCAAAATCTGGAGCAAGATCTCCAGCACCGCACCCAATCCCTTCAGGATCACACTGAGCAGAAAAATGAGATTCATGGTTCCCCCTTACCAGCAGAACGTATAGGGCAGCGTGCCGCCGATGTTGTTGATGCACAGCCGCAGGACATACTGGATGCCGCTGAGCAGCACGATCAGCGTGGCGGCTTCCCGCCGTCTGGCTCGATTTTCAATGAGCGTCAGCATTCTGGGGATCAGAATGACGAGATAAGGACCGAACAGGGCCGCCATACGGCTGGCATCGCCCAGGCCGATGTTCAGACCGAAGAAGCAAAGGTTGATGGTCAGGAGCATGACACCCAGCCGCTCGCGGGTGAAGACCTTGGAGCGGTTTCGCTTGGGGATCATCCACAGGGTGAGCAGGAAAAAGCCGCCGTTGAGCACGCCCACGATCAGACTGCCCAGCTTCTCGTTATTGCCCTGCAGATACTTGGCAAACCGGGCGGGCACCAGGGAGGAAATAAAGGGGCTGATGAAGGGGAAAATCACGCCCACGACGCAGAAGCCCAGCACCAGCATCGCCACCCGCTTCGGGGTCAGCTTCACGCCCCAGACCAGGAAGTACACCGGCAGCAAAATCAGTGCGGCGATGTGGAACAGAGAGGCAAAGAGGCAAACCGCCAGAAATTTGGGCAGCTCCCGGCGGCGCAGATATGGAAAGGCATTATAGACCATCAAAATGGCGATGGCGTTTCGGGTGACGTTCATCTCCGTCTGGTACACGCCCAGGGTGATGAAGAGCCACACACTGAGCATGAAATTGGGAGAATCCCGCTGGATCAGGTGGTACCACAGCACCAGGATCACCGTGGAATTGAAGACCGTGATGGCCTGGGCGTTGGAGAAAAACAGGCTCAGGAATTTGTTCACCAGACGGTAGCCGGGCTCAAAATCAAAGGCCCAGCTTTCGCTCTCATTGGCGTAGGTAACGGCGGAAAAAACCTTGGAGAAAGGAATGTCATCGAACTGAGTGAAGACGTAGGCGTAATGCTTCGTATCCACGCCCACCTTCAGGCCCCGGAAGGCCATGAAGAACCAAAGGATGACAATGGCGGTCATCAGGGCGATATGCTTGGTCTTTCGTCCGGAGAGATCACCGGCACGGGCAATGGCGTAGGGATAGAGCATCAGCGCACAGATGACCAGATACCAAAGCATACCGTTCCCTCCTTTCTCGCGGGGCTCAGAAGACCTTCATTCGGATTCCGAACACGAACCGGTTGACCCAGGCAGGCATGAGCTTCGCAATGCGCAGTCCCGTCCGCAGGAGTCGATTGGCGGTGTTCTTTTCGCCCTTCCATTCTTTCAGGGCTTTGGCGGCCCGCTCCTTCTCCCCGGCCAGGATGGCGGTGAAGATGAAGACGGTCATTTTTTTGTCGTACTTGTGCTGAATGGAAGCCTTTTCCTCGGCGGTACGGGCGGGATTGACCAGCTCCTCCTCCAAGTCCTTAATGAAGGCACCGGCCCAGGCCACCCGGACGCGGGTACGGGCATTGGCTTCCGCTGCCCGGTTGTAGTTGACGCAAATGTGGTTGGAATAGGCCACTCTGGGATTGATCCGGGCCACTCGTGCCCACATATCCAGATCCTGGCCGATCTTCTCACCTGGCTTGAAGAGACCCGCATCCATCAGGGTATCCCGCCGCATGGTGGTGGCGGAGGTCCAGACGAAATCATAGCCCTTGGCCAGGGTCAGCCAATAGCTGGGCAGACAGCCGGTCTCCGGCTCCAGACGGGTGGAGTAATTGATCTTGCCGTTGCCCATATTGACGGCGTAGGCCGTGACGAAAATGGAACTTTCGGGATATTTCACCGTCAGCTCATCAATGGTGGCAAGATAATCGGGCCGCCATTCGTCGTCCGCATCCAGGAAGCAGATAAATTCGCCCCGGGCATTGCGGATGCCGGTGTTCCGGGCCACGGAAACGCCCTGATTCTCCTGGGGGATGATGCGGACCCGGTCGGACTCGAATTTCCGGGCCAGGGCCAGGGAATCGTCCTTGGAGCCGTCGTCCACTACCAGGACCTCGAAATCCTGGCAGGTCTGATTCAGAACGCTCCGGATGGTGGCCTCAATGTAATGTTCCTTATTGTAAAGGGGGATCACGACGGAGAATTTCATCGGATATACCCTCACTTTCTCTTTATTTCATGGCAGTCTCCTGGCCCTCCGCCACACCCTCGGTGCTCTCGGGCAGGAACAGGATCTTGATGGTGGCGAAGATGATGTGCAGGTCCTCCAGAAAGCTGGGATTTGCAATGTACATCAGGTCCATCTGCAATTTATCATAGGGGGTGGTGTTGTACTTGCCGTAGACCTGGGCGTAGCCGGTGAGGCCTGCCTTGGCCTGGAGGCGCAGACGGAATTCCGGCAGCTCCTGCTCATACTGGGCGGCGATCTCCGGCCGCTCAGGACGGGGACCGACGATGGTCATGTCACCGAGAAGGATGTTGATGAGCTGGGGCAGCTCGTCGATGCGGACCTTGCGGATGAAATGGCCAATGGGGGTGATCCGGGGGTCGGCATCACCGGTGGAAAGCCGGGCCACTCCGTCCTTTTCGGCATCAACCCGCATGGACCGGAATTTCAGGACCTCGAAAACCTTGCCGTCCCTGGTCAGACGCTTCTGCCGATAGAAGGCAGGGCCGCCGTCCCGGCGGATGGCAATGGTGACACCCAGCATCAGGGGGCTCAGCACCGTCAGCGCGCAGGCGGACACCACAATGTCAAAAAGACGCTTCATCAGCAGATACTCCGGCGCGGGATCGTACCGGCCCACCCGCAGGAAGGGCAGATGGAACAGGTGCATCTGCTTCGCGCCGCTCATGATGATGTCACCGATTTTGGGCATCACATAGACGGTGATGCCGCGATTCACGCACTGCTTGAGGATCAGGTTGCGGTCATGACTGCTGATGCCGCACAGAAACACCGTTTCCATGCGGTCGAGAACCTTGAAGCCGCCATCGAGACATTCCTCCAGCGTCACGGTCCGCTTCACATCGAATTTCTTGCTCAGGCCATAGGCTCCAATCAGGGATCCCACATCCCGGCCCCGGTCGTAGATGACCGCGGTCCGCTTGGGGGGAAATACCGCAAAATACCACTTATGGGCGCAGACCGACCAAATAACGGCCACCAGAAGCTGCGCCGCAAACAGGCCCAGCACGCCCATGGGGCTCACCAGACGGTGGGCCATCAGGCAGAGCACCAGATACAAAATGCCGTCGGACATCAAAAGAGCCAAAGTCTGGCTGTAAATCATCTCCGTGATACGAACCAGGGAAATGAGGAAGCTCTCGTAAATGCGTCCGTAGGTCATGTACAGAACGCAGAAGATCACCGCCACTAACAGGCCGGTCTGACTCCAGATACCGTCCGCGTAGCAAAGACACCACGCTGCGGCAGCCAGAGCCGTCATCAGAGCCACATTCAAAAGCTTCACGAAACGAAGCACGGCTCTGTATGCAACAGATTCCATTTCTCTCTCCTTACTTGTTTAAAACCAGAAGCCCATCACCTTTTTGGGCATCCGGTAAGGGCCGGGAACGACCGCACGGCCGGAAAAAAGGTCGGCG
The DNA here is from genome assembly GCA_045125955.1 of Faecousia sp. GTDB lineage: Bacteria > Bacillota > Clostridia > Oscillospirales > Oscillospiraceae > Faecousia. The sequence continues at coordinate 4,603 of JBGVNV010000102.1, read as the reverse complement.
GCATTGACTTCCAGCTCCCGGGCCTTTTCCGTTCCCAGAGCTTTCGCCACCATATCCAGAGCCGGGCGCAGATTGACGGGGCGGTGCCGGATGAGATGGGCATCACTGGCGACCACATGGCACAGGCCCCATTTGATCAGCTTCCGGGCCAGTCCCCAGTCCAGAATGGATTGGGCGTTGACCTGGATCAGTGCGCCAAGCTCCACCCAAACGGCCAGAATCCTTGGGTCCTGGGCCACATACTGATACCGTTCCACATGGGCGATGAGGGGCGTGATGCCCTTCTGCGACAACGCCGTCAGGACCTCCCGCAAAAAGGCGGGCTTTTGCAGGACGGGAAGCTCCAGGAGCAGCACCTTCGTGCCCTCCAGGCAGAGGGCTTCTACGTTTTCTGTCAAAAGCCGGGGCGAAAAGTAGACCTCGCAACCCCGTTTCAGGGACAATTCCCTTGGACATACCTCCCGCAGGGCGGAAAAGGCGATTTCCCGCCGCGCAAGATATGCTTCGACCGACTCATTTTCACAGTGAAAATGGCTGGTCAGGGCGATGTGGTCCACGCCCTGGATCGCGGCGCGCTCCACCAGGGCCATGGCATCGGCGAGCGTCTTCGGACCGTCATCCATACCAGGCAGGATGTGGGTATGCAGATCCGTCATCGGCCGGACCTTTTCTGGCCGTAGCCGTATTCGTACTGGTTGTAATCATAGCCCGCGCGCCAGCCGGACTTTCGCATATTGAACCGGGTCAGCACGCCGCCCAAAATGCGGATGCCGACATTTTCCAGCTTGGCCTTGGCCTGCCGGACGGTACGGGCGGAGGCGAACTTGGAACGGACCACCAACAGCGCACCGTCGGTCAGACGGCCAACCACGGCGGCATCCGTGACCACCGTCACCGGGGGCGCGTCCAGGATCACATAGTCATAATTATGCTTGAGCAGCTCCACCAGCTCCTGCATCCGGGTGGTGTTCAGCAGCTCCGAGGGGTTGGGGGGCACCACGCCCGCACCGATGACACTGATGCCGAGGTCAGTCAAGTCCACGATGCAGTCGTCCAGGGTCACAAGTCCGGCGAGATATGCCGCCAGACCCGTCTGGCCCAGCTCCCGCTTCAGATACTTGCGCAGGACGGGCTTTCGCAGGTCGCACTCCACCAGCACCACACTGTGGCCGCTGTCGGCCAGGGTGATGGCCAGGTTGATGGCGGTGGTGCTCTTGCTCTCCATGGGGATGGCACTGGTGATCAGAATGCTTCTGACACCGCTGACATTGGAAAGGAAGCCGATGTTGGTGCGCAGGGACTTATAGGCCTCCACGTATGCAAAGGGAGTCTCCTTGGCCGCCACAGATACGAACTTGGTGCTGCGGCCCGCGATGTTATTTTTCTGTTTCTTATCCATAGGTCAGGCCTCCACATCGGGGATCACGCCAAGGGCGGTGATGCCAAGCTTTCTCTCCATATCCGCATCGTCCACGATGTAATCATGGAACAGCTCCTGCAGGATCACCAGGGCGCACACAGCCAGAAATGCCAGCACAGCGGCCATGGAGGTGGTCTTCAGGATATTGGGGCTGATGGGCTTGGAGCTGCTGTAGACGTCGCTGACCACCTTGCAGGAACCGGCCTCCACCGCATCCGCCACGATATCCGGAGCGATCTCAGAGATGGTCTGGACGATCAGTGCCGCCTGATCCGCGCTGGGACAGTGGGCCGCGATCTTCATGACCTGGGTATTGCGGATGGGGTCCACGGTGATGCGCTTGGAAAGCTCCTCATAGGTCATTTTCAAGTCCAGCTTCTCGATAACCTGATTGAGGACCTTGTTGCTCTTAATGATGATGGCGTAGGTGTCCACCAGATCCTGGGCCGAGGAAATGCTGTCGCTGGTGACCACACCCACGATCTCCGTGCGGGTATTGACGATCATGTTCACGGAAGCCTCGTATTTACGGGGCATCAGGAACGCGGAAAAAGCCCAGCCCAATGCCGCCGCCAGAATGGTCGCCGCCAGGATCAGAGCCACCTTCTCCTTCAGGGTCTGAAGCAGCTCCAGGACCACCAATCCGTAATCGCGCTCGAAATTATCATCCATAAAACGAAGCCTCCTCCGCATTTTCTCTAACCATAGTATACATAAGCATACCTATACTCGTACAGTATAACATATCGTGCCGAGTTTGCAAGCTTTGTGACAAATCAGGTACAAGTTATTTACCAAATTTCAGGAAATGGTACAAACCGGGAAGCGCGTGCTTCCCGGTTTGTTCATTGGGCCTGATTCTGTTTCAGAATTTCGTTGAGCCGCTCCGTGCGCCGTTTTGTGATGCAGTAGATCACTGCCCAGATGGCGAGATATCCGGCGATGAAGATGACCGTGAACACCAGAATGGGTCCCCGCCCCTGCTCCAGCCAGCCGTTGACGAGGTAGGTGGCGAGATAGCTGATATAAAGCACCGCACCGTGGATGGTGATGGCCGCCATCAGGGGAAGCCGCTCGATCTGGTAGATGACATTCATGCCGCCGGCGATGAAGGCCAGAGCTGTCAGGGAGAGGATCCCCGTGCAAACCTGACTGACGGAGATTGTTTCTAATCCCGCATGATGAGCCGTAATGAGATAAAATACCACAAGAGCCAATGGTCCGAAGCCCGCCGCCACCATTCCCCGCATGAGGAAGTCTTTTACGATATGTTTCATGCTTTTTCATACCTCCTTCGGATCTGGGCGAAGCACCGCCGGGAGACATATTCCCGGTAGCCGCAGTGGAACACCGCATCCACGCTTCCGCTGAAGCCCGCGTCGAACCGGGCGATGCGGTGCTCGTTGGCCAAGGTGGATTTGTTGATGCGGATGAAATAAGAGGGCAGGAGCTGTTCCAGATCCCGCAGCCGCTCCTGGATGCGGTACTCCTTCCCGGTTCGGTCAATGGCCATCACCTTCCGGTCCAGGATGGTGATGCACTCGATGTCGGAAAATTGGAGCCTTCGGAGCTCGTCCTCCCGAAAACCCAGGATGCTGTCCGTACCGGCGTAATTACGGACCAGATCCTCGATCTTTTGGGTCAGGGCCGAGGGCGCACGGGCGGTGACGATGACCGACTCCTGGGCATCTCTATCAATGATGAGTTCGTATTTCATAATGGTTTCCTTACTGTTTTTTCATCTGCCCCAGGAAGCAATATACAGCCACGACAGTCAGCACCACCGCGTAGATCGCCACGGGCAGGATATGCGCCCCGGCTGTCTGGAAGTCACCCCGGAAGAGGGCCCTTTCCAGCTCCACAGCGTGGACAAAGGGCAGAACGTCCGCAATTTTCCGGAAAGTCCCGCCCACCAGCTCCAGATCGAACCAGACCCCGGAAAACCAGGCCGAGAGGTTCGTCAGCAGTGCACCGCAGATGCCGCCCACCTGCTTGACCCCCAGCAAGCTGCCACAGAGCAGTCCCAGGGCGATGTTGAATACCGCCATGGGAAGGATACCCAGAACCGCGTAGAAAATCTCGATCCGCACGGACAATCCCAGCGGGATTGCAAGGAGGTAACAGACAGCCGCCTGCCCCAGAGCCAGTGGGAGGATCGGGAGCATATAACCCAGGATAAAGTCGATCCCCTGCAAAGGCGTGGTGTAGAGCCGCTGGAGGAAAGCACTTTCCCGGTCCCTGGCGATAAGCGTTGCAGAAAAGAGGGTCATAAAGGACAGTCCGAAGACGGTGATTCCGGGGGTCAGATTGTCGATCTCAAAAAGCGTCACCGGGATGTTCGCCTGAATGGCACTCAGAAGCACCAGCAGCACCAGAGGGAAGCCCAGCCCAAAGGCCAGATTCAGCGGGTCCCGGAGCATTTCCCTGGCACACCGTCGGGCAAAGGTCAGCATTCTCATTTCATTCCCTCCCTGACGATGGATACAAAGGCGGCTTCAAAATCCGTCGTTCCCGCTTTTTCATTCAGCTCCGCGACGGTTCCCACGGCCAGGAGCCGTCCGTCCTTCATGATGCCGATGCGGTCCGACAGGGCCGCGGCCTCCTCCATGTAATGGGTGGTCAATATGATGGTGATGCGGCCCTTCATGACCCGGATCACATCCCAGAGCTCATGGCGGGCCAGCACGTCGAGTCCCAAGGTGGGCTCGTCCAGAAACAGAATTTCCGGTTCCCCGATGAGGGCCATGGCGATGCTGACTCTTCTCTGCCAGCCGCCGGAGAGCTTTCCCGCCCTGCGGTTCAGGACTGTCTCCAAATCGAACTGCCGGGAGAGCTCTTCGATTTTCCCGGTGGTCTTCTCCCGGGAAAAGCCGTGGATGCCGCAGATCAGCTCCAGATTTTCCCGGACCGTCAGATTGGGGGCCACTGCCGTCTCCTGGGGCGAGACGCCGATGATACGCTTCACCCGCTCCGCTTCCTTTGTGATGTTATGTCCGCTTACCCATGCATCTCCGGCGGTGGGCCGGGTCAGGCAGGTGAGCATTTTGATGGTGGTGGTCTTTCCTGCGCCGTTGACACCCAAAAGGGAGAAGAGCTCTCCTTTTTGTATGCGCAGGTCCAGACTGTCCACGGCGGTGATGCTTTTATAGCATTTTCGCAGGCCCTTGGTTTTGATGGCTTCCA
>JBGVNV010000101.1:0-20916 GCA_045125955.1 Faecousia sp. | reverse complement strand
ATGTCCTCGGCCTTGGGGTCGATGTCCACGCCGATGGCGGTTTCCGCGCCCAGCCGCAGGGCGGCGATGGACAGGATGCCGCTGCCGCTGCCCAGGTCGATGACGTCCATGCCCGGCTGTACCAGCTCCTCCATAAACTCCATGCACATCTGGGTGGAGGGATGGGCGCCGGTGCCGAAGGTCAGACCGGGATCCAGGATCACGGGGATCCGGTCACCGGCTTCGGGATTCCAGCAGGGAACGACCACCAGTCTTTCACCCACCTCCTGGGGCGGGTAGTTGTCCTTCCAGCTCTCCTCCCAATTGGTCTCGGGCAGGAGCTGGGAGGAGATTTCCAGGGTTCCCAGGTTCTTTTTGGTGCGCTTTTTCAGGGCTTCCAGAAGCCGCTCCAGCTTATGGAGCTGCTTCTCCTCGGTGCCGTCCACCTCTAAGTAGAGCTTGATCCGGCTCAGCCCCTGCAGCTCCTGCTGGAACTCCTCGTCGATGTAGTCCCAGTATGCCCGGTTGTCCTCCAGGAAATTCTCATATTCCGACTGGTCTTCCACAACCAGGCTGTCAAAGCCGCCTGCGGTCAGGGCGGAGGCCACAGTCTCGATGCCCGCCGACGCGGTCTGGATGGTTACTTCCAAATAATCCATAGTCATACGACTCCTATTCTAAGGATGGTTCCATTTTACCGCAAAATCCCCGGCTTCGCAATATGGAAACATTTAATTTTTCCTGAACACCTTTCCATTTTCCGCAAAGTACGCTATAATGGATTACAATTCACATAAATGCTTATCGCGCTCTGAAAACAGGGTAGGGCGGGAGGCTTGCTCCCGCCGGGATTTTTGCGCCACAGGCGGAAAAATCCCTTGCCGTCAGGCAAAAAGACCGCCATGGATCGTCCTTTGGATGATGCGAATTTCGCCGTTGTCGAAATTCGCGGCGGGGGCAAGCCCCCCGCCCTACGGTACCGGTTCTCTGTGATATGCATACCATTTTTAATCCCAAGGAGAAGCTATGATCCAAACCATTCAACTGACCCCCGGTGTGGTGCTTCGCCACTACCCGGACAAGCGATTCAAGACTGCCGTGCTTTCCGTCCAGTTCCAGCGGCCGCTTTGCCGGGAGGAGGCCGCGCTGAACGCCCTTTTAAGCTCCGTGCTCCTGCGGGGCACCGAGAAGAACCCCGATATGCGCGCCATCACCGCCCGGCTGGATGACCTCTATGGTGCCCACATCTCCCCCCTCATGCGCCGCATCGGCGACATCCAGACCATCGGCTTGTTTTTGAGCTGTCTGGAGGACCGCTTTGCCCTCACCGGCGATCAGGTCCTGAAGCCCAGTCTGGAGCTGGTCCGGGAGATTTTGCTGGAGCCCAAGCTGGTTGACGGCATCTTCGATCCCGAATTTGTGGAGAGCGAGAAGAAAAACCTCATCGCGGACATCGAGTCCGAGCTCAACGACAAGCGTTCCTACGCCGCCAGCCGGATGATCCGGTCCATGTGCGCCGGGGACAGCTTTGCCCTTTCCCTCCGGGGCGAGGTGGCCGATGTGGAGGCCATCACCGCCCGGTCGCTGTATGACCACTACCGCAAGGTCCTGACCACCAGCCCCGTGGAGCTCTTCTTTGTGGGTTCCGCCGAGGCGCAGGAGGTGGCGGATTCCCTGATGCCCCTGGCGAAGGAGCTGGCCGCCGAGCCCATGGCCCTGCCCGCCCAGACCGCCCTGAACCTGACCGCCGATGAGCGGGAGTTTTCTGAGACCATGGACATTAACCAGGGCAAGCTTTCCATGGGCTTCACCACCCCCGTCACCAACCAGCACCCGGATTTTGCCGCCATGCAGGTCTTCAACGCCGTCTACGGCGCGGGCATGACCAGCAAGCTCTTCGTCAATGTCCGGGAGAAGCTGTCATTGTGCTACTACGCCGGTTCCGGCTACTATGGCTCCAAGGGCATCGTCACCGTATCCTCCGGCATCGATGAGTGTAACTACGAGACCGCCAGGGACGAAATTTTGAGCCAGCTCCGGCTCACGGCCATGGGCCGGATCACCGAGGCGGAGCTCTCCGCCGCCAAACAGGGAATCATCTCCGGCCTGCGGTCCGTGCCCGATGCCCCCGGTGCCCTGGAGAATTTCTACGGCACCGCCTCCATCGCCGGGATGCGCTATGACCTGCCCGCCTACATCGAGGCCATCTCCGCCGTCACCGCCCGGGATGTGGCCCGGTGCGCCGCATCCGTCAGGCTCCACACCGTATTTTTCCTGAAGGGGGAGGCAAAATGAAAAAGACATACTACCCCCGTTTGGATGAATCCGTCTGCCGCAAGGTCCTGCCCAACGGCCTGACGGTGCTGGTGGTCCCCAAGCCCGGCTTCAGCCGCAAGATCGCCTATTTCATGACCAACTACGGCTCCGTCCACACGGCCTTCACCCTGGGGGGCGCGCATTACACCACCCCCGACGGCGTGGCCCACTATCTCGAGCACAAGATGTTCGACCTGCCGGGCCGGGACGTGACCGAGGAGTTTGCCGCCCTGGGTGCCAGCCCCAACGCCTTCACCTCCTACGGCATGACCGCCTACTATTTCACCTGTACCGACAATTTCGATCCCGCTCTGCGGCTCCTGCTGGAATTCGTGTCCACCCCCTATTTTACCGAGGAGAGTGTGGAAAAGGAGCGGGGCATCATCGCCCAGGAGATCCTCATGTACGCGGACTCCGCCGACTCCGTGGTCATGGAGGAGATGAACCGGGGCCTGTATCAGCACCACCCCATGCGCCAGAGCATCGCGGGCACCGTCGAATCCATTCAGGAGATCACGGCCGAGACCCTCTATGACTGCCACCGGGCCTTCTACCACCCGGCCAACATGGTGCTCTGCGTGGTGGGCGATGTGGATGCCGAGGAGGTGGCCGCCATCGCTCAGGAGGTCCTGCCCACACAAAAGCGCGAGGTGGCGGTCCCCGACTTTGGCCCAGCCGAGCCGGAGAACGCCGTCTGGCAGCTCTCCCGCCGGGAGATGGATGTGGCCATGACCACCTTCCAGCTTGCCTTCAAGTGCCCCGCGCCCCCCAGGGGGAAGGATTTCGCCCACCAGGAGCTGGTGGCGGGCATCGCCGCAGAGATGCTCTTCGGCCAGTCCAGCCAGCTCTACCAGTGGCTGTACGAGGACGGCCTCATCGATTCCAGCTTCGGCGGCGGTGAGGAATTCGGCTCCGGCACCGCCATTCTGACCTGCGGCGGCGACTCCCTGGACCCCGAGGAGGTCCGCAACTGCATCATCAACGAAGCCAGATTCCTGGCGGAGAACGGTCTGGACGAGGAGGCCTTCCTGCGGGTCAAGCGCAGCTTCCTGGGCGGTCGGTTCAAGCACCTGACCTCCTTCGACGGCACCTGCTTCCGGCTCTGCGCCTACCACCTGGAGGATTACGACTATTTCGATTTCCCCACCCTCTTTGAGGAGGTCACCATCGACGAGGTCCGGCAGTATATCGCGGACAATGTGCGCCTGGAAAAGTCCAGCCTCTCCATCGTGGACCCGAGAGGGAAGTTGAAAGTTGAAAATTGAAAGTTGAAAGTTGAAAGTTAGGTCATCACTTTCAACTTTCCACTTTACACTTTCCACTGCGAGCGACACGGAAACGCTGTAAATTTTTGATATCCGAAAGGAGCGAGCCTATGTTTCGCTATACGAATATTTCCTTCCCTTCGCTGGGTATTGACATCGACCCCATCCGGCAGTTTTCTGTTGGTCCCCTGACCATCCATCTGTACGGCGTGGTCATCGCCTTTGGTCTGGTGCTGGCCACCATGTACTGCATGCGCCGGTCCAGGGAATTCGGCCTGACCGAGGACCATGTGCTGGACGGTGTCCTGTGGATCACCCCCTTTGCGATTCTTTGCGCCCGGGCCTACTACTGTGCATTCTCCTGGGAGCTCTACGCCGATGACCCCATCTCGGTGCTCTACATCTGGAAGGGCGGCATCGCCATCTACGGCGGTGTGCTGGGTGCCATCGTGGGCATGATCGTCTTCTGCCGGATCAAAAAGATCAGCCTGGGCGCGACGCTGGATCTGGTGCTCATGGGCTTCCTGATTGGACAGGCCATCGGCCGCTGGGGCAATTTCTTCAACCGGGAGGCCTTCGGCGCGGAAACCGAGAGCTTTTTGCGGATGGGCCTGCTGAACGCCCTCACCGGCGAGATCACCTACCACCACCCCACTTTCCTGTATGAGTCAGTGTGGAACGCGCTGGGCTTTGTGATCCTGCATTTTCTGTCCAAGAAGCGGGAATTCGACGGCCAGATCGCCCTGGGCTACGCCTTCTGGTACGGCCTGGGCCGCACCTTCATCGAGGGCCTGCGGACCGACAGCCTCTACATCCCCGGCACGGCCCTGCGGGTCAGCCAGCTCCTGGCGGCTCTGAGCTGTCTGGCGGCGGCTGCGGTGCTGGTCTACTTCATCCTCAAGCCCCCGGCGAAGCGGCTTTTCGTGGACCGGGTGGCGGAAAATACCACCGAAATCGACGAAGGAGGAAACGAAGATGCATGATTTCTTTGACAAGCTGGGTGCCGCTGCCAAGCGCGCCGCCGGCAATGTGGCCAACGAGGTGAGCGTGGCCGCCGAGAAGCAGAAGCTCAGCGACTGCTATAAGGACCTGGGCAAGCGGTATTACCAGGCCGTGAAAAACGGCGAACCGGCAGACCTGACCGCCGAGATCGCAAAGATCGACGAGGCCCTGGCCCGGATCGATGCCCTGAAGGACCGCCGGGACGTGACCAACGTCCGCCCCGAACCCGAAGTCACCGTGGAGACCCCCACCGAAACCCCCACCGCCGACGAGCCCGATTTCGTCATCGTGGAAGAATAAGCAAAGCCCCGGACGAATGTCCGGGGCTTTTCAGGTTTGTAATTAGACCCGCCCGCCGCCTCAAGGGGGCGGGAAAATTCCCTCCCCCGGGGGGAGGGTGGCCCCGAAGGGGTCGGGAGAGGAATGCGGGCGGAAACCTGAAAGTCTGTACAACGTTACAGACCTATGCCGGGGTGGTCATCGGAACCCGGAGCAGGTCTTCACATTCCAGGTCATCCAACGTTACCGCCCGCATTCCTCTTCAGTCAGAAAAACGGTCCTTTGGGACCGCTTTTCTGACAGCTAGGAATAGTGGTGTGATTGCCCCCGGCAATCATTGGATTATAGATTCGCTGCGCGGAGCACCACCCCCGGGGGAAGCGATTTTGCGCCGCTTTGCGGCGGCGGGCGGGTCGATGCCCCGCCCCTACAGAGTTTGTGTGCCTTCCTCCGGAAACCGCATTTCCCCTGCGGCCAGCTCCAGGACCCGTCCGAAGAACACGTGGGCACAGGTCGGCAGTGCCCAGTATCGTTCCTGCTCCTGCGGACTCAGGCGGTCCGTGTGCGCCTCCAGCATCGCCCTGGCTGTGTCCAGCTCCGCCTGACAGGCCGCGCAGTCCGGGTCCTCCCGGACCAATTGCCAGAGCCGTGCCAGCCGCTCGGTGGGTGTATATTCCATGATGATCCCTCCAAATATTGTAGATATACGGTATATCCATAACGAACATTATACCATATCATAAATATAAAATAAACACACAATATATCTAAAGAGGTGTGTTTATGGCGGTCAAGAGTGTATCCATCCGGATTGAAGAGGAGATGCTGGCGAAGCTGGGGTATGTGGCGGATTATGAGGGCCGGAGCGTCAACAGCCACATCCTGGTGCTGGTCCGGGATGCCATTGCGGCATTTGAAGCAAAGCATGGGCCCATCGAGGGAGAGATCCGTCCCGATGTCAATGTGAAGCCCGCAAGAAAATGATTGATTTTTCCCCCAACTGCTGATATAATCAATCCGTTACGGAGGAGTACTCAAGCTGGTCGAAGAGGCGTGACTCGAAATCTCGTAGGGCGTGAAAGCGTTGCAAGGGTTCAAATCCCTTCTCCTCCGCCAAAAAATCCCACCCCAAACGGGGTGGGATTTTTTCTTTGATGTGTGTCAAAAAAACGTAGGGGCGACCATTGGTCGTCCGTGGATTTTCTATGGAAAATCCATCGCCGCAAGGCGAAAATTGATTATTTCCCTGCGGGAAATCCGAAAAACTTTGTTTTTCGGCGGACGGGCAATGCCCGCCCCTACATGGCCTTTTCATGCTCAAACCAATTCCGCCAGCTCCAGGACCAGCCGCTGGGTGTCCACCCAGCCGATGCAGGGGTCAGTGATGGATTTGCCGTAGATGCCGCCGCCGACCGGCTGGCAGCCGGATTCCAGGTAGCTCTCCACCATGAAGCCCTTGACCAGGCCCTTGAGGTTCGGGTCCTGGCGGCAGGAGTGGAGGACCTCCTTGCAGATGCGCCGCTGCTGGTGGGGGTCCTTGCGGGAATTGGCGTGGTTGGCATCCACGATCAGGGCCATGTTCCATAGATTCCGGGCCCGGTAGGCTTCGTACAGGTGTTCCAGGTCCTCAAAATGGTAATTGGGCAGGGATTCCCCGTGGCGGTTGACATAACCCCGCAAAATGGCGTGGGCCATGGGGTTGCCGGTGGTTTCCACCTCCCAGCCCCGGTAGATGAAGGTGTGGCCCATCTGGGCGGCGGCGATGGCGTTGAGCATGACGGAGATGTCGCCGCTGGTGGGGTTTTTCATGCCCACGGGGATGCCGAGCCCGGAGGCCGTCAGCCGGTGCTCCTGGTTTTCCACACTCCGGGCACCCACGGCGGCGTAGGATAACAGGTCGCTGATATAGCGGTAATCGGCGGGATAGAGCATCTCGTCGGCGGTGCTCAGTCCCGTGCTGGCCAGTACCTGGGTGTGGAGCCGCCGGATGGCAATGACACCCTCCAGCATGTCCTCCTTGCCCTCTGGGTCGGGCTGGTGCAGCAGCCCCTTGTAGCCCTGTCCGGTGGTCCGGGGCTTGTTGGTGTAGACGCGGGGGATCAGGATCAGCCGGTCGCGGACCTGCTCCTGTAAAAGAGCCAGCCGGGTGCAATAGTCCAGCACCGCGTCCTCCCGGTCGGCGGAGCAGGGGCCGATGAGGAGCACCAGCCGGTCGGAGCCGCCGGTGAAAACATCTGCGATCTGCCGGTCCCGGTCCGCCTTGGTCCGGGCGAGAGTCTGGGTCAGGGGATAGCGTTCCTTGATCTCCTGGGGGACCGGGAGCTTGCGGTTGAAGTGCATATTCTTCATAAGGGGACCTCGCTTTGTGGAAATTCTGTTTTTACGTTACCATTTTGCCGGGGGAATTGCAACCGTTATTTGCAGAGGATGTGGAAAAGGGCCGCCCCGAAGGGCGGCCCTGGGGGCTATGCGGTTAGACGTGGAATGCGCGGAACAGGAAGGTGACCATGTGGGCGCGGTTGCAGTTGACCTCGATGCCGAAGGTGTCGCTGTCCATGCCGTTGGTGACCTTGTTCTCCACGGCCCAGTTCACGGCGGCCTCGTACCATGCGCCGTCGACCACATCGGAGAAGCTGTTCTCGGTGGAGGCGATGGGCTCATTCAGGTAACGCCACAGGAAGGTGACGGCCTGGGCGCGGTTGGTGACGCCGTAGGGAGCAAACTCGGTGGCACTGATGCCGGTGGTGATGCCCTCCTCCACGGCCCACAGCACGGCGTCGTAGTACCAGTCGGACTCGAAAACGTCGGTGAAGGGGTTGGCGATGGTGGCAGCGGGCTCACCGGCGGCACGCCACAGCATGGTGACGACCTGAGCGCGGAGCAGCTCGCCGTTGGGGTTGAAGGTGGTGGCGGTGGCACCGGTGGTGATGCCCTCCTCCACGGCCCACTGGACGGCATCGTAGTAGAAGCTGTCGGCGGGAACATCCTCGAAGCCCTTCAGGATCTTGATGCGGCCCACGTAGTCGGTGGTGCCGTAGGGGCTGTTCTCAGCGGTGACGGTGGGCAGGCCGGTGGTCTCGTCCACGGGGAAGGACTTCATGTAGTTGGCCAGGACCATGTAGTCCTCCATGACGTAGTCCAGAACGTTCACGGCACCGTCGAACATGGCGAAGCCGTCGCCCAGGTCACGCAGGGTGTAGTTGTAACCGGCCAGGTTGTACTGGGCGTTCAGGTCCAGATCGACCCACTCGCCGTCCTGCATGATCTTGACGTTCTGCACACGGTACGCACCGGTGGGTGCGCCGACCCAGACACCCTTCTCGTCCGCCTGAACGGTGGAGGGGATCATGGTGTTGATCTCATAGGTGATGCCGGAGACGTGCAGGAAGCCGCCGTTCTCGGCATCGGGAGCGTTCTTGGCACCCCACTCCAGGGCATCCAGCAGCTGCTGGCCGGTGACGGTCTGCAGGCAGGCCACGTTGCCGAAGGTGTGGATCTCCTTGGCGGTCTTGTAGGAGAAATCGCCGGTCAGGGCCTTGTTGCGGACGCCGCCGCCGTTCATGATGGCGACATCGACATCCAGACCCATGTTGTCAAACAGGTAGTACAGGGCGTCAGCGGCGAAGGCACCGGTGTTGGTCTCCTGCTTGCGGACCAGACGACCGCCGTTGGCGTCGTAGTTGTCCAGGGTCACGTCCAGATGGCCGATGACCTGGCCCAGCTTGGTGTCGATCTCGGCGATCCAGGCATCCTTGATGGCCTTGACGGCGGGATCGGAACCGGCGACCTCGGTGACCAGCTCGGTGGAGATGGCACCCTCGGCGGTGATGGTCATCTTGCCGATGGCACCGAAGTACTCACCGGTCTGGGTCAGGATGACGGGATTGCCGTCCTTGTCGGAAACTTCCTTCATGGGGACGGTGGAATGGCTGTGGCCGTCGATGAAGGCATCCAGGCCGGTGGTGTTGGCGATCAGCTCCTCGGAGGTCCAGGGCTGGGAGGCGGGATCGTCACCCAGGTGGCCCAGAGCGATGACCAGATCAGCCTCGGCGGAGGCGGCGTCGATGGCGTTCTGGACAGCGGCGTACAGAGCTGCACCGTCGGTGCCGCCTGCGATGCCGTAGATGTAGTTGCCGCTCTCGTCCTGGAAGTAGGCGGGGGTGGACTTGGTGAAGGATTCGGGGGTGGTGATGCCGATGACGGCGATCTTCAGGCCGTTTGCGGTCTCGAAGACCTTGTAGGCGTCCAGAACGGTCTCGCCGACGACACCGTTCTCCTCGTGGTAGAAGTTGGCGGAGACATAGGGGAAGTTTGCCCAAACATCGGTGACGTTGATGCGGCCGTCCATGCCGTAGTCGAACTCGTGGTTGCCCAGGGTAGCCAGATCGTAGCCTGCGGCGTTCATCAGGTCGATGATGGTCTTGCCCTTGTCCATGGAGCCGTAGGCGGTGCCCTGGATGTGGTCACCGGCGTCAACCAGCAGAACATCGGCGGCCTCGGTGTTCTGTTTCAGCCATGCGATGTTGTCGTAGGAGATGGTGCCGTCGATGTAGGTGTGGACGTCGTTGGTGTAGTAGACCACCACGTCGGTGTTGGCACTCTCGCCGGTGGTCTGCTTGATGCGGCCAACGTAGTCAACGGTGCCGTAGGGGCTGTTCTCGGCGGTGACGGTGGGCAGACCGGTGGTCTCGTCCACGGGGAAGGACTTGATGTAATTGGCCAGGACCATGTAGTCCTCCATGACGTAGTCCAGAACGTTCACGGCACCGTCGAACATGGCGAAGCCGTCGCCCAGGTCACGCAGGGTGTAGTTGTAACCGGCCAGGTTGTAGGAAGCGGCCAGATCCAGGTCGACATACTCGCCGTCCTGCATGATCTTGACGTTCTTGACGCGATACGCGCCGGTGGGTGCGCCGGACCAGACGCCCTTGTCGTCCATCTGAACGGTGGACTCCACGGACAGGTCGATCTCATAGGTGATGCCGGAGACGTGCAGGAAGCCGCCGTTCTCGGAGGAACCGGCGTTCCTGGCACCCCACTCCAGGGCATCCAGCAGCTGCTGGCCGGTGATGGTCTGCAGGCAGGCCACGTTGCCGAAGGTGTGGATCTCCTTGGCAGTCTTGTAGGAGAAGTCGCCGGTCAGGGCCTTGTTGCGGACACCGCCGCCGTTCATGATGGCAACGTCAACGTCCAGACCCATGTTGTCAAACAGGTAGTACAGGGCATCGGCACAGAAGGCACCGGTGTTGGTCTCCTGCTTGCGGACCAGACGGCTGCCGTTGGCATCGTAGTTGTCCAGAGTCACGTCCAGATGGCCGATGACCTCGCCCAGCTGGGTGTCGATCTCAGAGATCCAGTTGTCCTTGATGGCCTTGACATCGGCATCGGAACCGGTCCACTCGGTGACCAGCTCGGTGGCGATGGAGCCGTCGGCGGAAATGGTCATCTTGCCGATGGCACCGAAGTACTCACCGGTCTGGGTCAGGATGACATCGTTGCCGCCCTTGTCCTTGACGACCTTGGAGGGGATGGTGGAGTGGGAGTGGCCGTCGATGAAGGCATGCAGACCGGTGGTCTTGGCGATGACTTCCTCGGAGGTCCAGGGCTGGGAGGCGGGATCGTCACCCAGGTGGCCCAGGGCGATGATGATGTCGGCACCCTCATAGCGGGCACCGTAGATGGCATCCTGAACGAACATGTGCAGGGGGAGGCTGCTGCCGCCGATGCCGTAGATGTAGTTACCGTTCTCGTCCTGGAAGTAGGCGGGGGTGGACTTGGTGAAGGATTCGGGGGTGGTGATGCCGATGATGGCGATCTTCTTGCCGCCGATCTCAAAGATCTCGTAGGGCTTCAGGACCTTGTCGCCCATGGCACCGTTCTGCTCGTGGTAGAAGTTGCAGGAGACGTAGGGGAAGTCAGCCCACTCATCGGTGACCTTGATGCGGCCTTCCATGCCATAGTCGAACTCGTGGTTGCCCAGAGTGGCCAGGTCATAGCCGGAGGCGTTCATCAGATCGATGATGGTCTTACCCTTGTCCATGGAACCGTAGGCGGTGCCCTGGATGTGGTCGCCCGCATCCACCAGCAGAACGCCAGCGGCCTGCCTGGCGGTTTCGGTCTTCAGGTCCGCGATATTATCGTAGGACAGACCCTTGTCGATGTAGGTGTGGACGTCGTTGGTATAGTAAATCACAACGTCGTCGGACTTTGCCAGAACGGGTGCTTCTTCAGCCTGGGCCACGGGCATGAGTCCCAGGACCATGATGAAGCTCAGAACCAGAGCCAGCATTTTGATGCTTTTTTTCATCTTCATTACTCCTTTGCACAAAATTAGCCCCGCCCATACGGGCAGGGCTGCGCATTTTCATTATAACATCGAAAACCTGCAGTTGAAATTGTAGGGTTGCACGAATGTGGATGGCAGAAATCAGCAGAAATAACAAAAGGAACCGGGACAGCGGATGCTGTCCCGGTTCCTAAAAATTGGATCGTCCCGTAGGGACACCACAATTTTTCATTCTTCATTTTTCATTCTTCATTTTGACTGCGCCGGTTCCGCCCTCCACGACGCCGTCGCGGCGAATGACCGCGGTGATGGTGCCCAGGATGCAGCGGATGTCGAAGCCCAGGCTCATACGCTGTACATACTCGCCGTCGTAGCGGGCCTTCACATCGATCTCCAGCTCGTCACGGCCGTTGATCTGGGCCCAGCCGGTGAGGCCGGGGCGGATGTCGTTGGCTCCGTACTTGTCCCGCTCTGCGATCAGGTCAAACTGATTCCACAGAGCCGGACGGGGGCCCACGATGGCCATGTGGCCCGCCAGGATGTTGAAGAGCTGGGGCAGCTCGTCCAGACTGGTCTTGCGCAGGAACCGACCCACCCGGGTGATGTACTGCTCCGGATTGACCAGCAGGTGCGTGGGCATATCCCGGGGGGTGTCGATGCGCATGGTGCGGAATTTCAGAATATAAAAATGACTTTTGCCCAGACCCACCCGCTTCTGGCGGAAGAGCACAGGACCGGGGGAATCCAGCTTGATGGCGATGCTCAGCAGGATCAGCAGCCAGCCTAAGGTGAGAAGACCCACCAGACTCAGCACGATCGCCAGGCCCCGCTTGACACAATTACGATACATATATGGCACCTCTTGCCGAAAATACTCATGTATCCTACATTATACTGCCTTTTTTAGAAATTGTAAACACTTTCATCGCGGAGAAATATACAAAAATGCCCTGTTTTTGGCAAAGAAAACTGTAAAAAATCTGCCATTCCGTCAGGAATGGCAGAAAATTGCTCAGTTTTCGGTTTCCGGCTCGGCCAGTCGGCTGTTCACGTCGTCCCGCAGGATCCGGTAGGCCGCCGCCGCCAGGGGAACGCCCAGCAGCATGCCGCCGACGCCCATGATGCCGCCGCCTACGGTGACGGCAGCCAGCACCCAGATGCCGGGCAGGCCCAGGGAGGAGCCGACCACCTTGGGGTAGATCAGGTTGCCCTCCAGCTGCTGGAGGATCACCAGGAAGATCAGGAACACCAGAGCCTGGAAGGGGTCCACGGTCAGGATCATGAATGCACCCACGCCTGCGCCGATGTAGGCACCGGCCACGGGGATCAGGGCGGTGAAGCCCACCAGCGCGCCCACCATGGCGGCGTAGGGCAGCCGCAGCAATGCCATGCCCAGGGCGCAGAGCACGCCGATGATGACCGCCTCCATACACTGGCCCACGATGTAGCGGTGGAAGCAGTCGTCCACCGTGTGGAGCAGGTAGCAGAACCGGCCCTGCCACTTGGGGGCCAGGAACCGGCGCAGGAGCTTGCCGAACTGGGTCTTCAGGCTTTCGCGCTGGAGCAGGATGTAGATGGAGAAGATCAGGGCCAGCAGACCCGTCACCAGGGCGGAGAACACGCTGGAAACGGTGGAGATCACCGCACCCATGACGCTGCCCACGCCGGAGGTCAGGGACTGGGCAATGTCCAGGAGCTTGCTCTGCCAGTCGATGGCGAGCAGGGGAGCAATGAGGTCCTGGGGCACGATGTGCAGGCTTTCGATGAAGGCCACGACCCTGGTCATGACACCGGGGATCTCTGCGATGAGCAGCTGGACACAGGAGATCAGCTGGGGCACGATCAATGCCACGATCAGCACCACCAGAGCGACCACGCTCAGGTAGGCCAGGATCATGCACACCACCCGGCGGGAGCCGACGATGGCGGCGTTTTTGCTGTCCGGGAACCAGTTGCGCTCGTAAGTGCTCATGAGAATGTTGACCACATAGGCGACACAAGCACCCAGGATCAGGGGGCTGGCCGCGCCGATGACCGCTTTGACGGCGGTCAGGGCCTTGGGCCAGAAATGGATGCACAGGTACAGTGCAAAGATGCTCGCGCCGATCTTCGCACAGTCCTTCCAGCTCAGCTTCATGGGGATTCCTCCAAGGTTCAGATTATCGCTATTATACGACCGGGCCCTGGAGAAAACAACCAACAAAGTGTAAACATTTTTCCGGAAACCGGAAATTACCGCACGCCCTTGCGCCGCCGGGGGTCCGGCTCCGTGTCCAGAAAGTAGTCGGCGGAGAGATTGTACAACCGGCACAGGTTCACAAGATGCCGGATGGGCAGCTCGTTGGCTCCCCGCTCGTAGCGGGCATACATGGTCTGGGAGGTCCCCAGAAACGCGGCCACCTGGGCCTGGGTCAGGTCGTTGTCCTCCCGCATGCCGCGTATCTTTTCCTGCAGAGTCCGCATGGCTTCACCTCGGATCAAAAGAATATCCTAAGTGTAGCAAAGTACAGAATTTTACTATCAAATTTAGTAAAAAACTTTACTGAAAAAGCGCGTTTTTCAGACAAAAATCGACCATAGGAAAGGATTTCCGCGGATGCAAAAATCTTCGCGTGGGGGCGTCCATCCCGGTCGCCCCCCCCTCCCGGTGCATGGGATATCGGCTGCCGTGCCGCGTCAGCCGGGGCGACCGCAAGGGTCGCCCCTACGCGGATAAAATGGGCGCGTTGCAAAATAGATGCAACGCGCCCAGAGGAAAATTATTGGAAGGTGCGGTACAGGAATGTGACCACCTGGGCACGGTTGCAGGGGTTGCCGGCACCGAACTCGGTGGCGGAGATGCCGTTGGTGATGCCGTTTTCCAGGGCCCAGAGGACTGCCCTTTCATAGAAGCTGCCCTGGGGCACATCGGTGAAGGGATGGTCGGTGCCGGTGGGGGCAGTCTGACCGGCGGCGCGCCAGAGGAAGGTCACCACCTGGGCACGGTTGCAGGGCTCGTTGGGACCGAAGGTGGTGGCGGAGGTGCCGTTGGTGATGCCATTCTCCACAGCCCAGAGGACGGGCTTCTCATAGAAGCTGCCGGAAGCCACATCGGTGAAGGGATTATTCTGGGACTTCGGTTCGGGAGAACCGGCGGCGCGCCAGAGGAAGGTGACCACCTGGGCACGGTTGCAGGGATTGTTGGGGCCGAAGGCGGTGGCAGAAATGCCGTTGGTGATGCCCTTTTCTACGGCCCAGGCCACGGGGGCCTCGTAGAAGCTGCCGGGGACCACATCATCGAAGGGCGTCAGCCGGGTGAGGCCGCAGCGGGCGCAGCGGGTGCCCTGCCAGTCATGGCCCAGGGCGGGGAGATTCTCGGTGTAGCTGTCGCCGCAGAGGGTGCAGGTGTAGGTGGTGGAGCCGGAGGCGGTGCAGGTAGGGGCGGTGGTCTTGGCCTTGTAGTTGTGGCTGCAGCGGTTGACCTCGATCTGGTAGAACACGGGCTCGGACCAGTCGGTCACATACCACACGGCACAGCCGTCCACCAGGATGGGGGCGCAGTCGCTGAGCTGGCCCTCACCGGTGTAAATTTCGCCGTCCAGCTGGCCCTTGCCGTTCAGGAAGCAATATTTCTGCACATCGTCCTCGGTCCAGGTCAGGAAGAACCGGTCGGAAGAGATCTTCATCAGGTGGGGCGGAGACACGGAAACGCCGTCGGACTCGGTGTAATCGGTGAGCCAGTGGAGCTTGGTGCCCTCGTCGGTGAAGTCATTCTTGGGGGTGGCGGTGACGAAGATGTTCCGGTGGACCTCCATCAGGTCGGCGGTCTCCTTCTGGTCGTAGGCGGAGCCCGCGATCAGATAGTGGGTGGAGGAGAATTCAAAGCCGCCCAGGCTGACGCCGGTATCGTTGTAGTGGTAGGTGGAGCTGACGATGGGCAGGGCGTTGACCATGGTGGTCTTGCTGTAGAAGGTCTCGGAGCCTGCCTTGGCCTTATACTTGAACAGGGCCACGGACCGGGGATAGTAGTCGCCGTGGTCCACGGCCAGCAGAGTATCGCCGTCCACCCGCACAAACTGGTTGAAGGAATGGCTGACGTAGCCGTAGCCGCTGTTCCAGACCTTGGTGAGCTGGTCGGTGACGGTCATATCGCTGATCCGGACGGCGATCATTACGTTGGACTGGTGGTTCAGACCGTCCTCGGAGGTGTACATCTCGTGGGCGGTGCGGATGTAGAGGACGTTGCCGCTGCGGTCGAAGCGGCAGGAGCCCGCGTCAAAGGGGACGGTGGTGTTGGCACCATAGATGCTGGCGTGGTCCACCTTTTTCCAGTCCTTGGTGTAGCGGATGATGCGGAAGACCTCCTTGATGTCGTCCTCCTCGAAATTGGTCTGGCCCACCATCAGGAAATTGTAATCGGTGGACATGTACACGCCGCCGTAGAGGGGCAGCTCCAGAGCGATGGTCTTTCCGGTGCGGAATTTGAAATTTTTGTCGTAGTATTCCACCACCAGCTCGTCGCCCAGGCACTCGGCCCGGACGTATTCGCCGTTTTCATAGGCGAGATTGGAGTAGACGGGGGTGGCCCAGCGCTGGGCATTGACGTACCAGTGGCCGTCCAGGTTGCTGCTTTCGGCGGGGCCGGAGACGGCCAGGGCCACGGGAACCATGCCGAAGACCAGCACCAGAGCCAGGACCAGGGAAATGATTCGTTTCATGGGGATTTCTCCTTTCCGTTCTTGGGATGGCTCTATTATAAAATTTCCGGGGAGAAAGGTCAAGAAAAAGCAGAACGGGCATGCCGTTCTGCTTTTTGGTTCAGAGGATATCGTACCGCTTCAGCAGCTCCACGCGCTCGGTGCCGATCTTCAGGGCATCGGCCAGGGAGCTGTCGGGGCGGCGTTTGGTCTCCCGCAGGTAGTCGGCCATGCGGCTGGTCCATGCCACGGGCAGGAGCCAGGGCTGTTTTTTCAGCCAGGGATACCGGCCCTCCAGACGCTTTGCGGTGGGAAATGCGGCGGCCAGGATGCCCGCCGGGGCCTTCTTCCGGGTGGAAACGGCCTCCAGGGTGATGGTACTGCTGTGCTGGCGGCTCAGGTCTGCGGAGCCGTAGACACCGGCGCAGAGCACATCCTGAAGCAGGGGCTTCTCGTCCGCATAAAGGCTGCCCCAGGGTCCCACGGGCCCGAAGCCCAGGTGTCGGGTGCCGATGGCGAAGAGGGCGGCGGCAAATTTCTCCGCCCGGATGGCCCGGCAGCTCAGCCGGACCTGCTCCCAGTCGATGGCCCCGCCGTGGCGGTGGGCAAAGAGCAGGATGTCGCAGATCTGGCGGATGCCGAAGCCGCTGTGGAGAAAATGCTTGAAGGCGTGGAAAAGCAGGTAGGTCATGTGGTCCGTCGGATGCAGGGTCCGCAGGGTGCCGCCGGGGACTTGCTCGATGATGTGGCGGGCGTTGCTGAAAAAGCCGTTGAGCTCCGCATCCGCCACACGGAAGCCGGGGGGGAACAGGTGCTTGTGCAGCTCGATGTAGAGGGGGGAGCCGGCGCGGCGGTAGGGGACCTCATAGACCCCGTCGGGGTCCGTCTCCCCGGTGACGAGGCCCAGCCGGGTCATGACCCCATGGCAGAGGGGGTACTGCTCCGGAGGGATCCAGAGATCCTCATCCGCAGAGGGCCGATGGTCGGCCCTGGGGTAGAGCTGGCGGCAGACAATGCCCTTGACCACCAGGGGGGTGGCACCGGCCTCCTCCAGAGCCCGGTACAGCTCCAGAAATTCCGCCGTGCGGATGGTCTGGACAATCACCTGCAGCCGGACCTGTCGCTTCGCTCCGGCGGCCAGAGCCGGGTCCAGCCGGGCCACCAGCGGATAGGCGGGCTCGAAAATCAGGGGCAGTACCTTATGCTCTGCGGCCATGGCGAAGAGCTCCCGCCATTGGTCCGCTGTCAGCTCCGGCACCGGATCATGGGCATTGCCCAAAGCCGACGCCAGAAGATTCAAAAATGCATCCCGAAGGGGAGTCACAGGCCATCACCTCACAGTCAAAATCGTATCTATCAGTATACGCCGGGAAGGGGAGTCTGTCAATCCCGCAGGGGGATCCGGACCGTCAGGGTCACGGTGTCATCCCGGCTTTCTGCCCAAATTTTGCCGCCGTGGCTGTGGACGATGCCCTGGGCGATGGGGAGCCCCAGACCGTAGCCGCCGCCGGAGCGGGCGGCATCCACCCGGTAAAACCGCAGGAAGATCTTCCGGCAGTCCTCCCGGCTCAGGTCGCCGGGGTTCGTGACGGTGAGCTGGGCGGCACCGCCCTGCCGCTGCAGGCGCAGGCGGACGGCGGAGCCGTCGGGGGCGTGATTCACGGCGTTGTCCAGCAAAATGGCGACCACCTGCCGCAGATGCCGGGGACTGCCCGCGATATGCAGATCGGGCTCCACAGCGCAGTCCAGCTCCAGCCCCCGCTCAAAATAGACCGGCTCAAAGGGCAGCAGCTCCTCCTCCACCAGCCCGGACAGGTCCGTGTCCTCGAAAGCGGCCCGGACGGCACCGTTGTCTACCCGGGCCAGCTCCAGCAGGCTCTCCACCAGCGCGCGCATCCGGGTTGCCATGGTCAGCACGCTCCGGGCGTACTGGGGGTCCGGCTGGGTCTGCATCAGCTCCGCGTTGGTCAGGATGACGGTCAGGGGGGTCTTCAGTTCGTGGCTGGCGTCGGCCACGAACTGCCGCTGCTCCGCCCAGGCCCGCTCCACGGGCCGTACCGCCCACCGGGCCAGCAGGATGCTGACGCCCCAGAAAAGGGCGGCGGACAGCATGCCGATGCCCGCACAGGTGAGGGTCAGGTTACGGAGGGTGGCCTTCTCCCCGGAGATGTCCATGAAGACCAGGGTCAGCTCCCCCGGCCGCTGGAGCCGGTAGAAGCGCAGGTCGTATTCCTCCAGGACCCCCAGCTCCGCCTCCGACGCGGCGGCCTGGGACATGATATCCGTCAGCATCTGGCTGTCGCTGAGGTCAAAGCCGCCGGTGTTCTGGATGGACTGGCTCCAGGGGGTGACCCGGACCAGAAAGCAGGGCTGGCGGAGCTGTCCGGGGATGCCGGGCTGGATGGACTCCTGGGCGGCCTGACGCAAAGCGCGGATGCTGTCGGTCTGGAGGGTCTGCCCGGTGAAATGGATGACCAGGCCAAAGATCACGCACAGCAGCGCGGTGAAAATGGCCATGGTCATGGCGACGAATTTCCGGCGAAGGGATCGGATCACGGCTTTTCCACCTCCAGATGATAGCCCAGCCGCCGGATGGCACCGATGCGGATGTCGGAGCCGATGGACCGGAGCTTCTTGCGCAGGAAGCCCACATAGACCTCCACATGGTTCTCCACGGCGTTGCTTTCATAGCCCCAGACCCGCGCCAGGATGAGCTCCTTGCTTAAGATCCGCTCGCCGCTCTGCATCAGCAGGCGCATGACGTCGAATTCCCGGGCACTGAGGCGGACGGACTTTTCTCCGCAGAGGAGCTGGCCGGAGCCCAGGTCCAGACCGGTGTTGCCGAAGGTCAGCTCGTCGACCTGGTTCCCCTGGCGGCGCAGGAGGGCACCCACACAGGCCAGCAGCTCCCGGGTGTCGAAGGGCTTGGTCAGATAGTAGTCGGCTCCCGCGTTGAGGCCCTGGATCCGGTCGTCGATGCCGCTGCGGGCGGTGAGCATCAGGATGGGCGTGGCGCATCGGCTGGCCCGGAGGGCCTGGGCCACCTGAAAGCCATCCATTCCCGGCATCATCACGTCCAGAATCAGCAGATCGTAAATGCCCAGCTGGGCGTACTGCGCGCCGGTCTCGCCGTCGTAAACCGTCTCCACGGTGAAGCCTTTTTGCTCCAATACCGCCCGGATGGACTGGGCCAGGAGCTTTTCGTCCTCAATAACCAGAATCTTCATGGGAAATCCTCCTTGTGGTTTTCTGTCATTATAATAGGGGAAAACCCTGAACGGAAGCTGAAAAACAGCGGGTTTACAGTTATTTTACAGTTTGAGGCATGTGTCGATGACCATGATCCAAAAACAGAAGGACCGGGTATCGACTACCTCTGTCATTGCGAGGAGCGAAGCGACGTGGCAATCCGTTCTCTTCCGGTCCCCGTTGGGGACCGGGCGATGCTTCGCATCGCAGGGGATGCGGATTGCCACGTCGGGCTTTGCCCTCGCAATGACACAGTAACTTTTGGATGGTCCATTTTTAACAGACAAGAAAAATGTCCCCGGCTCATTGGAACCGGGGACTTGATTCAGATATACCGGTCCGGCAGCTTCAAAAGCCGGTCCAGGCGGGTGATGGCCATGGCCTTGTCGATGAGCCAGTCGACCACCGTGCCCAGGATGTAGATGAAAGCAGTCGCGCCCAGGAGCACCCCCAGCAGCTCCCACATGGGAGCCGTGCCCAGCCAGGCGAATTGTCCCCGGATGGCGGTCAGGAACACCAGAGTGTGGGTGTGGAACAGGAACACGCCGAAGGCGTGGGGGGACAGTGCCTTTACCGTGGGGATCAGCTTCTCCGGCAGCTCCAGCCGGGAGAACAGTCCCACCAGACAGATGCCCGCCAATATCACGCAGAGATTGATGTACTGCATGGACAGGTTGGAATTCTCCGGGCTCCAGAGCTCCGGCTTGAAAGCCAGCATGACCATCCGGGGGACGAAGCTTCCCAGCACCGCCAGCAGATAGCCCAGTGCCCAGAATTTCGCCGGGAGCTTTCCGGGAAGCTCAAACCGGGCCATGAGTCCGCCCATGGCGTAGAGGATCACCAGCCACAGGGCACTGTAGCCGTTGGCCAGCAGGAATACCTCGCTGAGCCGGGTATTGGGCAGCCACAGCACCAGCAGGAAAATGCCCACCATGGCAAAGACGGCCTCCCGGCCCGTGATGCTCCGGATGGCGTGGTTCAGCAGCGGGATGAAGAAAAACAGACCCACATAGGCGTTGAAATACCAGTATTTGGCCTCCTTCACCGGGGTGAAGGCCTTCCAAAGATCGCCCAGGCCCACGGTTTCCGGGGCGCGCAGCTGGGTCAAAACCGTGATCAGCACGCAGAAGGCCATGACCTTCACCCACAGCCGCAGCAGGGACGACAGCTTCGGGGTCCGGTTCCAGCCCACAAAGCCGGAGATCAGGGCGTAGCAGTTCACCGCGCAGAAGGTCGCCATGCGGATGAACTGGGCCAGGAAAAATTGGGGAGAAAACAGGGCAGCGTTGGCGCAGATGCCGCCCACACCCGTCAGATGCAGTAAGATCACAAAGACCATCGCCACCATGCGCAGCAGGTCGATGCCGTAATTTCGTTTCATGGACAGAGCCTCCTTCCATCATTGACAAGGATATCAAATTTCGCTATAATTATCAATATATACATACCGAAAAAATAAAGGTAAGGAGAACGCATTATGAGCAAGATCCTGTTTGAAATCGAGGGTGCCCAGAGCGTATCCATCGAGTGTAACCCCGGCGACAATCTGCTGGAGCTGGCCAGAAGAGCCAATGTGGCCATCGATGCCCCCTGCTCCGGCAACGGCTCCTGCGGCAAGTGCCGGGTGAAGCTGGTGGCCGGTGAGCTGGAATCCCTCAAGTCCCGTCACATTTCCGAGGAGGAGTGGGCCATGGGCTGGCGGCTGAGCTGTAATTCCAAGGTCGTCGGCGATGCCACCGTCTTCGTGCCCGATATCGCCTCCGCCTACCAGAGCCGCATGAAGACTGCGGACCTCAGTACCGGCAAGGAGGTCGCCATTTTCGAGGAGCTTCAGGAGAACCTGAAGGCCGCCGGCGTGGAATTT
>JBGVNV010000100.1:0-17124 GCA_045125955.1 Faecousia sp. | reverse complement strand
CATGAATCTGAAAAAGCTGGCAAATTGGAGTTGGAAGAACTCCTTATTTTTATTTCTGGACATCTGTTTTCCAATTTTCTATACCAAAACCCCTGTTTTCCTTTCGAGAAAACAGGGGTTCTTTGACAGACTGAAAGGAGCGGCTATGCCGCTCCTTTTTTGTCACATTCTGCGCTTGTTCAGGGGGATGCTCCGCTCCTGGATGAGCTGGAGGTCGGAGATGATGGAATTGGAGATCATCATGCCCTTGGGGGTCAGGTGCCAGCGTTCGTTCTCGAAGACGGCGTGGCCCCGGTCGGCGCAGTTCTGGAGCTCCGCCTCCAGGGGGGCGAAGGGCAGCAGGAACTGCCGTTCATACTCCTGGGCGGAAATGCCGTTGTTGGTCCGCAGACGGAGCATCAGGTAGTCCCCGGCCCGCTCCCGGACGGGGATCTCCAGAATATCCTCCACCACCTGGCCGCCCGTCATGATGCCGTCGATGTAGGCCTGGAGGTCGCCCACCATGGTGAAATACTTGCCGGCGAAGTCGGAGCTGGCGTTGGGGCCGAAGCCGATGTACTCGAGCCCTGTCCAGTATTTCATATTGTGGCGGGAGATCTTGCCCCGGCGGGCGAAGTTGGAGATCTCGTACTGGCGGTAGCCGTGCTCCTGGAGGATGTCACAGGCGGCCAGATACATGTCCACCTGGGTGTCATCGCCGGGCAGGAAGATGGAATTCTGATACTGATACAGGGGCGTGCCCTCCTCCACCTTCAGGCCGTAGCAGCTGATATGCTCCGGGTGGAGCTGCAGCACATTGGTCAGGGTGTCCCGCCAGGTGTACAGGCTCTGCTGGGGCAGACCGAACATCAGATCCACGGAGATGTTGTCGAAGCCCGCCTTTCTGAGCTTCTGGAAGGCGGCGACGGCCTGCTTGTAGTTGTGGGGACGGCCCAGGGCGGAGAGGATCTTGTCGTCGTCGCACTGGACACCCAGAGAAGCCCGGTTGAAGCCCTCGGCCTTCAGCCGCCGCAGGAGCTGGTCGGTGACGGAGTCGGGGTTGGCCTCAAAGGTGATCTCCGCATCGGGAGCCACGTCGAAATACTTGCGCACGGCAGTCAGAATGGTGGCCAGACCCTCCTCGCCGAAGTAGCTGGGGGTGCCGCCGCCGAAATAGATGGTGTCCACCCGATGCTTGGGGGCCAGAGGGCCCGTCTCCCGGATGTGACGGCAGACCGCCTCGGTGTAGGCGGCGTAGAGCTCCTCATGCTTGCCGGGGATGGAGTAAAAATCGCAGTACTCACACTTGCTCCGGCAGAAAGGAATATGAATGTAGATTCCGAGAGGAATCTTGTTCTTATTGGTGGTAATGATAGCCATTGTGATACCTCTTGTACCAGTTGAAAGTGGAAAGTGGAAAGTTGAAAGGGTGGGACTTCACTTTCCACTTTACCCTTTCAACTTTCAACTTGAATCAGTCTTCGTCCAGCTTCAGGACGGCCATAAATGCTTCGCTGGGCACGGAGACGGTGCCGAAGGTGCGCATGCGCTTCTTGCCTTCCTTCTGCTTCTCCAGCAGCTTCTTCTTACGGGTGATATCGCCGCCGTAGCACTTGGCCAGAACATCCTTGCGGACGGCCTTGATGGTCTCTCGGGCGATGATCTTGCCGCCGATGGCCGCCTGGACGGGGATCTCGAACTGGGCGCGGGGGATGTTCTCCTTGAGCTTCTCGCAGATCTTCCGGGCCCGGGGATAGGCGTTGTCCGCGAAGAGGATGAAGCTCAGGGCGTCCACGATGTCGCCGTTGAGGAGAATATCCAGCTTGACCAGCTTGGAATCCCGATAGCCGATGAGCTCATAGTCCAGGGAGCCGTAGCCGCGGGTCCGGGACTTCAGGGCATCGAAGAAATCGTAGATGATCTCGTTCAGGGGCATGTCATAGTGCAGCTCCACGCGGTTGGCGTCCAGGTAGACCATATCCTTGAACTCGCCGCGCCGGGAGGTGGCCAGGTCCATCATGTTGCCCACATACTCCTGGGGGGCGATCAGGTTGATCTTGACGAAGGGCTCCTCGGCCTTGGCGATCTCCATGGGGTCGGGGTAGTCCAGGGGGTTGTCCACCATCAGCACGGTGCCGTCGGTCTTGGTGACCCGATAGACGACGTTGGGGGCGGTGGTGATGAGGTCGAGATTGTACTCGCGTTCCAGACGCTCCTGGATGATCTCCATGTGCAGCAACCCTAAGAAGCCGCAGCGGAAGCCGAAGCCCAGAGCGATGGAGCTTTCGGGCTCATAGACGAAGGAAGCGTCGTTCAGCTTCAGCTTTTCCAGGGAGTCCCGCAGATCCTGATATTTTGCGCCGTCGGCGGGGTAGACGCCGGAGAAGACCATGGGCATGACCTCCCGGTAGCCGGGCAGGGGCTCGGCGGCGGGACGGTTCAGCTCGGTGATGGTGTCGCCCACCTGGGTGTCGGCCACGGTCTTGATGGAGGCGGTGATGTAGCCGACCTCACCGGCACCGAGGGCATCGCTTGGGATCAGGCCACGGGGGCTCATGGTGCCCACTTCCACCACGCGGTACTGGGCACCGGTGGCCATCATGCGGATGTCCATACCGGCCCGGACGGTGCCCTGCTTGATTCTCGTGTAGACGATGACACCGCGATAGCTGTCATACTGGCTGTCGAAGATCAGAGCCTGCAGGGGGGCCTCCCGGTCGCCGGTGGGAGGGGGCACCTGCTCCACGATCATCTCCAGAACGGCGGGGATGTTGATGCCGTTCTTGGCGGAAATTTCGGGGGAATCCTCGGCGGGCAGGCCGATGATGTCCTCCACCTCGGCCTTGACCTCGGCGGGACGGGCGGAGGGCAGGTCGATCTTGTTGATGACGGGCAGGACCTCGAGGCCTGCGTCGATGGCGAGATAGGTGTTGGCCAGGGTCTGGGCCTCGACACCCTGGGAAGCGTCAACGACCAGGATGGCACCCTCACAGGCGGCCATGGAACGGGAGACCTCATAGTTGAAGTCCACGTGGCCGGGGGTGTCGATCAGGTTCAGGACATAGGTCTCGCCGTCGGAAGCGGTGTAATTCATGGTGGCGGCGGTGGCCTTGATGGTGATGCCGCGTTCCTTTTCCAGCTCCATGGAGTCCAGGATCTGGCTCTCCATCTCCCGCTGGGTAATGGCCTTGCACTCCTCCAACAGCCGGTCGGCCAGGGTGGATTTGCCGTGGTCAATGTGGGCGATGATGGAGAAATTTCTGATTTTGGATAAATCGGTCATATTTGCACCTCTTGGTTTTCGTACGATTTCAAATGTTCTGCGGACTGCGAAACACCACGTCATTGCGAGGGCCGCAGGCCCGTGGCAATCCCGTATGGTTTGCAGAAAAACCGGGATAAGGACCCGTCCGGAAAATCCACGGGATTGCCACGTCGGGGCTTTGCCCCTCCTCGCAATGACGCGTTCTGTTTTCCGTTATCTGAAATATACGGATAGTTTCATACCATACAATATACTAAATCTTTTCCAAAAAGTAAACCGTATCTTTTGAAATCTTCCGGGGGATACTGAAAAAGGGTCTAAGATCGTCGAAATTAAAAATTTCTATAAATTTTATGAAATACCCCTTGCCGAATGGGGGAAAACGATATATAGTCTACCCGAACAAAGACAACAAAGAAAAGTTGAGGTACTTTTATGGCTAACGAGAAGAAGAACGCCAAGACCAATACCACCGAGCTTCAGGCCGCCATCCAGAGCCTGATCGCCAAGGGCAAGAAGGAGGGTATGATCCGTGCCGCCGACCTGCAGGCCCATCTGGACAAGCTGGACCTGAACCCGGAGACCATCGAGAAGATCTACGACCAGCTGGAGGCCATGAACATCCAGGTGGTGGCCGCCGAGCTGGACCTGGGCGATGACCTGGATCTGGGCGACGACGGCGACATCAATCTGGACGGTATCGATGAGGAGGATCTCATCGACCCCGTGGACCTGGCCGCCGAGTATAACCTGGACGACCCCGTCCGCATGTACCTGAAGGAGATCGGTCAGGTCAAGCTCCTGTCCGCCGAGGAAGAGGTGGAGCTGGCCAAGCGCGTCTCCGAGGGCGACCAGTACGCCAAGAACAAGCTCACCGAGGCCAACCTGCGTCTGGTGGTCTCCATCGCCAAGAAGTACTCCGGCCGCGGCCTGCACATTCTGGACCTGATCCAGGAGGGCAACACGGGCCTGATCCGCGCCGTGGACAAGTTCGACTGGACCAAGGGCAACAAGTTCTCTACTTACGCCACCTGGTGGATCCGTCAGGCCATCACCCGCGCCATCGCGGACCAGGCCCGCACCATCCGTGTCCCCGTCCACATGGTCGAGGTCATCAACAAGGCCACCCGCTGCAACCGCAAGCTGGTCCAGGAGCTGGGCCGCGAGCCCACCGTGGAGGAGATCGCCAGGGAGCTGAACCTGCCCGTGGAGAAGATCATCGAGGCCAACCGCACCGCCGCCGATACCCTGTCCCTGGACACCCCCGTCGGTGACGAGGAAGACACCTCCATCGGATCCTTCGTCGAGGACGACCGCACTGCCGGTCCCGCCGACGCCACCTCCAACGCCCTGCTGGCCGAGGCTCTGAAGGAAATTCTCGACACCCTGACCGAACGCGAGGCAGACGTTCTGCGCATGCGCTTCGGCATGTACGACGGCCGCACCCACACCCTGGAGGAGGTGGGCCAGATCTTCGGCGTTACCCGCGAGCGTATCCGCCAGATCGAAAACAAAGCCATCCGCAAGCTCAGACATCCCAGCAGAGCAAAGAAGATCAAGGATTTCTATTGCTGATAAATTGCGAAGCCCTCCGAAAGGAGGGCTTTTCTTTTGAGAATGTAGGGGCGATCAGTGATCGCCCGCCGAAAACGCAGTTTTTCGACACACTGTCACCCCCGGTTCTTTGGAACCGGGGGATTGCTTATTCTGTGTCCTGGCTTTCCATGTGCCGCAGGGCAAAGGCGATGCACTGGTTGATAAACTCGTTGCGACTGATCTCACAGGCAGCAGCTTCGGCGTCGATCTGTTCCAGGACTTCCGTTGCGATCCGCATGGAGATTACTTCCTTCTCCGTCTTCCTGGGGACAAATTTCTCCAAAACCATCACCTGCCTTTCTTGAAAATTATATTCGATATGCTATAATAAAAACATATTCTTCTTACGATATCAAATATCGAATACAAAGGAGGCGGGGATGATGGAAAATTTGGATCAGGAGCGGTTCCGGCAGGTGCTGGCTCTGGCGGCGGCAGACCCGGAATACCAGACCCTCCAGAACCGCTGTGCGGAGCTGGACCGCCGGGTGCTCGATGCCCTGCAGAAGCTCCCCGACGAGGACCGCGCCGTTGTCCTTGACTACATCCAAACTCTGGGCACCTCCGCCCTGCGCCTGACCGAGATCGCCTGTGCGAAATAATAAAAGCCCCCAAACTTGCCCCCCGCATTTATGAGGGGGGTGCCCGAAGGGCGGGGGGAGTCCGCATATTTGCGTAGCAAATATGCGGAAATTCCCACTTTTCACAGAAAGGTGGGAACCCCCTCCGACCCGGCGGCTCCGGGCTTTGCCCGAATCCACCGGCCCACCTCCCCCATAAATGGGGGAGGCAAGAGTTTTCGTCACACTGAAAAGACCCGCTGTGAAAACAGCGGGTCTTGCTTTGTCACACGATGATATACTCTCCATCACCCGTCACGGTGAGGGTGGAGGAGAAGTAGGTGGTCATGGCCTTTTCCAGGTACAGGCTGTCCTGGACACCTGCCGTTTCATAGCAGGAGTGCATGGCCAGCTGAGCCAGGCCGATGTCGGCGGTGGGCACGGAGACGTGGGTCAAAGACACATAGCCCAGAGTGGAGCCGCCGGGGATATCCGGGCGGTTGTAGTAGGTCTGGGTGGGAACGTCGGCCCGGTTGCAGACACTGCGGAAGACCGCCGCCGCCACCGCATCGGTGGTGTAACGCTGGGAGGCGTTGAACTTGACCACGATGCCGCCGTTCATCACGGGGGCATTGTTGGGGTCCGCCAGCTCCGGGTGGTTGGGGTGGATGGCGTGGGCGTTGTCCGCGGAGACCAGGAAGGACTGGCTCATCATCCGGGCGAGATTTGCGTCCAGATACCGGGCGATGCGGTTCATGGTGGAGGTCAGCATGGTGGAGTCGGCACCGGAGACGGACCGGGAGCCCACCTCCTCGCTGTCGAACAGGCAGTACATGGGCACGGAGCCGGACTCGCTGGCGTTCAGGAAGCCCTGCAGGCAGCCCCAGGCACACTGCAGGTCATCCAGAGCCTGGGAAGAGATGAACTCCTGCTCGATGCCCCAGACCGTGGACTTCTGGCGCAGGTACAAAAACAGGTCGTGACCCAGAATGCGGCCCTGGGCCTGGTCGGCGATCATGCGGCCGAACATGCCCTTCACGTCCCGGTCACCCAGCAAAGGGATGGTGTCCGTGGCGGGGTTGTAGGCGTAGCCGTCGTTGATCTTGCGGTTCATGTGGATGGCAACATTGGGGATGATCATCAGATCCTTGTCGATGTCCACCAGCTTCATCTTAACACCGGTGGGGGTCTCCACCATCACCCGGCCCGCCACGCTCAGGGGGCGGTCCAGCCAGGGGGCCATGAGCATGCCGCCGTAACGCTCGGTGGACAGGCGGATATACTTGCTCTCCAGCTCGCCGTTCTCCTTGATCTTGAAGCTGGGGCGGTCGGAGTGGGAGGCCGACAGCAGGAAGCCCGCGGGCTCGCCGTGGGGGATCCGGAAGGCGATGACAGTGCTCATATTACGGGTGATGTAATACTTGCCGCCGTCCTCCAGGGTCCAGTCGTCACCCTCAGGCAGGTGGGTGTAGCCCGCCTGGTCCAGAATTTCGGAGATATAGGCGACCGTGTGATAGACGCTCCGGGACGCATCCAGGAAATCCATCAGCGCGCGAATTTTGTCGTTCATAAAAAATCCTCTTGGTTCGGTAAAAATTCCGTATTTTTATCATTTTTGTGTGTTAAGTATTATACTACCCCTTTTGCAAATGTCAATGCGTATAAAGAAAGTTGCAGTTTTTTGGTAATTGTACCCAATAAGGGGATTGGAAAACCGTCCCGGCGAACGAATACGCTTGCCCCCCCGCATTTATGAGGTGGGTGGCCGAAGGCCGGGGGGAGTCCTGATATTTGCAAAGCAAATATCAGGATAGCCCGCTTTGCGCGGCAAAGCGGGCTATTACCCCTCCGACCCGGCGGCTCCGAGCTTTGCTCGAACCCGCCGGGCCACCTCCCCTATAAATAGGGGAGGCAAGAGGCTTTGCGCACACTGAGAGGGCGCACCGGGGTGCGCCCTCGTTTCGGTTTACTTCTTTTCGATGATCCGGCAGAACAGGTCGATCTGGTCGGCGACGGTCTTCAGGGCGGCGCGCCAGAATTCTCTGTCGGTCAGGTCGATGTCTGCGACCTTTGCGGTGTCCTCGGCAGAGGCGATGGGGGTGGTGTACAGGAGCTTCTTGTACTTGGGCACGAAGGCTTCGCCGTCGCGCTCGTACTGGGCATACAGGCCCCGGGCAAAGAGTGCGCCGAAGGCGTAGGGGAAATTGTAGAAGGTGGGGCCGTAGTAGTGGCTCTTGCAGACCCACATATAGGGGTGCATCACCTTCTCGTCCAGGCCGTCGCCGTAGCTGAGCTTCTGGGCCTCGGTCATGATGTCGCACAGGGCAGCGGCGTTCAGGAACTCCTCGCCGCGACGCTGGAAGACCATGGTCTCGAAGCGGTAGCGGGAGTAGATGTCGCAGATGACCTGGGTGATGTCCTGGAGCTGGCTCTCGATGAGGGAGAGCTTTTCGCCGTCGTCGGCGGCATCCCGGATGGCGGCGGCCATGACCACGCACTCGTTGAAGGTGGAGGCGGTCTCCGCCAGGGGCATGGAGTACTCCTTGTTCAGGGGACGATGATCGTTGATGCACTGGTTGTGGAAGGCGTGGCCCAGCTCATGGGCCAGGGTGACGATGTCGCCGAAGAGACCGTCGAAATTGGCCAGGATGCGGCTCTCGCCCAGGCACTCCACTGCGGCGCAGAAGGCACCGCCGGCCTTGCCGGAGCGGGGGTAGAAGTCGATCCACGCCTCGTCGAAGGCCCTGGCGACCATGTCCGCCAGCTCAGAGTCGAAGCCGCTGAAGAGCTTCACCAGGTAGTCCCGGGCCTCCTGGGCGGTGTACTTGCCGGCCACGGTGCCCATGGGGGCAAAGAGGTCGTACCAGGGCAGACCGTTCTCATGGCCCAGAGCCTTGCCCTTGGCCTTCAGGTACTGCCAGAACTTGGGCAGATACTCGTCCATGGCACCCAGCATGGCGTCCAGAGTCTCCCGGCTCATGAAGGACTCCTTCAGGGTCTTGTCCAGGGGACCCTCATAGCCCCGGAGCTCGCAGGTGTTCAGGGTCTCCAGCTTGATGGAGTTCAGAGCGTAGGCCACGGGATCGGCGATGCGGCTGTAGCAGGCCAGCTCGGCCTCGTAGGCATCCTTGCGGACGGCGGGATCGGCGTCGTAGGCCAGATTGCGGATGGAGGAGAGGTTGGTCTTGGTGTCCCGGTAGTCCACCTCCACGGTGGAGGTCAGGAACTGCTGCAGCTCCGCCCAGGCGTTTCCGCCGGAGAGGCCCATCTTGGCCATGATCTCCTCGCCCATGCCGGGGAGCAGGTAGCGGCTGGACTTGCGGATATTTTCAAAGAAGAAGGTGTAGGCGGTCAGGACCTCATCCTTCGCCACCAGCTCCATCAGGTCGGGCAGCTTGCTCGCCCACTCCTGGAAGGCCGCCTGGGGACCGGCCACGGAGCTGAGGGCACCCATGATCTGACCGATACGGGAACCGGCCTCGGGATCCTGGGTGTTGGCGGACTGGCGCAGCATGGCGTACTCCACCAGCTTGCTGCCGGTGGTGTAGAGCTTCTCCTGCTGGGCGATGCCGGCCTTCAGGGCCTCCAGGGGGTCGGCGGATGCCAGATTCTGGGTCCATTTTGCAAAATCAGAAACGGCAACTTTCAATTCATCCAGATCCCGGTCGAAGGCAGGATCGTCAAAGCCCCGGTAAATGGGGTCCAGATTCCAAACGTCGTTCATAGCTTTTCTCCTTTAGTGTGGTAAAATCAACCCGATCATTGTACACCATGAAATCGCCCCCGTCAACCGCCGTCCGTTTTCGGTTTGTGGTCGAAAATGTGCGAAAAGTTTTAATTGCAACCGCATTTGTAAAAATAACTCCGTTTCTGTCGAGCGATTGTTGCGCTTTTTTCTTGCAAAAAATGATAGCACGTGCTATGATTGTTTTGTCGCAAACGACACCGGGAGCTTATCTTCCGGTCAAACATACTCAAGGAGAGGAAGTTCATGGACAAAAGAACAAGCGTATTGATCGCCGATAACTCCGAAGAATTCTGCACGGCATTGTCAAATGCCCTGCAGCGGACGGATCGGTTCACAGTCGCGGGCATCGCCAATGACGGGGAACAGGCGATGGCCCTGCTGGAAGAGCGCAGGCCCGACATCCTGGTGCTGGACCTGATGCTGGCAAAGAAGGACGGCCTGAGCCTGCTCAAGGGCATGGCCGCCTGGGAGCGCAGACCGGCGGTGGTGGCGACCTCCGGCTTTATGACGGATTTCGTGGCCTCGGCGGCGGCCAGCCTGGGGGTGGCGTACCTGATGCTGAAGCCCTGCGACACCCAGGCATTGGTGGACCGGCTGGAGGAGCTGAGCATCGACAGCGGACGGCCCATCCTGCCCCGCCGCCCGGCCCCCGGCCAGAGCATCGAGGCGCTGGTCACCGGCATCATCCACGAGATCGGCGTGCCCGCCCACATCAAGGGCTACCAGTACCTGCGGGAGGCCATCATCATCGCCGTCAACGACCGGGATGTGATCAACGCCATCACCAAGGTATTGTACCCCCAGGTGGCAAAAGCATTCCAGACCACGCCCTCCCGTGTGGAGCGGGCCATCCGCCACGCCATCGAAGTGGCCTGGGACCGTGGGGACCTGGATACCCTCCAGCGGATCTTCGGCTACACCGTATCCAACACCAAGGGCAAGCCCACCAACAGTGAATTCATCGCCCTCATCGCCGACCGCCTCCAGCTCCAGCTCAAGGGAGAAAACGCGGCCCAGTACTGAGCAACCGAAAATTTCCATGAGAGAGAATCAAAGACAGAATTCCCGGTCATTGCAAATGATCGGGCTTTTTTTCTAACTTATGTCTTGTAATTCCGGGAAAAATCCGCTATACTCTCCCAGGTGAATTCCGGAAAGAAGCTTCGCCCTCTGGCGAAGCTTCTTTTCAAAAACAGAAAGGATAAACAATATGGAAAACAACATGAACCAGGAAGCGGTCTATGATGCCGCAGTCCTGGGTAAAGGCAAAATGTTCGTGCTGGGATTGCAGCATCTGTTCGCCATGTTCGGCGCGACGGTGCTGGTGCCCGCCATCACCGGTCTGAACGTCTCCACCACCCTGCTCTTCGCGGGTCTGGGCACGCTGCTGTTCCACTGGGTGACCGGCCGCAAGGTGCCCGCATTCCTGGGCTCCTCCTTTGCGTTCCTGGGTGCCTACGGACTGACCACCGCCTCCGGTCAGAACATCCCCCTGACCTACTCCGGCTTCGGCGTGGCCGTGGCGGGCATGATGTATCTGGTGCTGGCCCTGATGTTCAAGATCTTCGGCACCAAGAAGGTCATGAGCTTCTTCCCGCCCATCGTCACCGGCCCCGTGATCATCTGCATCGGCCTGACCCTGGCGGGCACCGCCATCACCAGCTGCACCAGCAACTGGCTGGTGGCCCTGGTGGCCATTGTGGTTGTGGTGGTCGCCAATATCTGGGGCAAGGGCATGATCCAGATCGTCCCCATTCTGCTGGGTGTGGTGGCTTCCTATCTGGTGGCCATGGTGGTGGACCCCGCCGCCCGGGCCGCTGTGGCCGCCACCGTTGCCGAGGCCAAGTGGTTCGGCCTGCCCATCATCTGGGAGGAGACTGCCCTGTCCATCTTCAATCAGGATCTGGATGTGAGCATGCTCATCACCGCCGTCATCACCATCGCCCCCATCAGCCTGGCCACCATTGTGGAGCATGTGGGCGATATGTGCGCCATTTCCTCCACCGTGGGCAAAAATTACGTGGCCGACCCCGGTCTGCACCGCACCCTGGTGGGTGACGGTCTGGCAACTGCCGTCTCCTCCCTCTTCGGCGGCCCCGCCAACACCACCTACGGCGAAAATACCGGCGTTCTGGCCCTGTCCAAGGTCTATGACCCCAAGGTGGTCCGTCTGGCTGCGGTCTTTGCCATGGTGCTGTCCTTCTGCCCCAAGTTTGCCGCGCTGATCGTGGCCATGCCCGCCGCCACCATGGGCGGTGTCAGCCTGGTGCTCTACGGCATGATCTCCTCCGTGGGTGTGCGCAATGTGGTGGAGAATCAGGTGGACTTCACCAAGAGCCGCAACGTCCTGATCGCCGCCCTGATCATGGGCCTCGCCATCGGCATCAAGTATTATGATGTCAGCGGTGCCATCACCTTCAACCTTGGCCCCGTGGCCATCAGCCTCTCCGGTCTGGCTGTCGCCGCCGTGGTCGGCATCGTGCTCAACGCAGTCCTGCCCGGCAAGGATTACGAGTTCGGCACCAATCCCCAGGGCGATACCGCCGTGAATTTCGGCAGCCGCCAGAAATAAGCGAAAGTCCGCAAACCATCCCCGGTCGTTTCTGACCGGGGATTTTTGCATCCTTGTTGAAAAATATCGTCGAAACCGATTGTATTTGGGGGGCAGAAATGGTATTATGAACCAAACTTGCCGGAATTTCCGGCGCAAGGAGGAACCAACATGACACGAAAGCTTATGGCCCTGGCTCTGATGCTGAGTCTGGTGCTGGCCCTGGTGCCCGTCCAGGCATCTGCGGCCCAGATGCAGATGCCGGAGCCGGTGATGGAGCCCATGGCCCTGACCGGGGCCCCCACGCTGCCCCAGGCAGACACCTACAAGATCGAAATGACCGCCACCGGCCCCGGCAAGGCGGAGCTCTACGCCGATAAGGCCGGTGCCCGGGAGAGCGTCTACTTCCTGGCGGACCCGGACCCCGGCTACAAGGTCAGCTTCGCCAAGTGCGGCTACCACAAGAACCAGTACGACCTGGGCCTTTACTACATCGGCAGCAATGTCTATGAGATCGTCATGCCCGACGGCGATGTGAAGCTGGATCTGGAATTCGTGAAGCTCGACACCAAGAGCCACAATGTCAAGCTCACCGTCAGCGAGGGCGGCATGGCCTCTGTGGACCAGAAGACCGCGAAAAAGGGCGAGAGCCTCTTCGTGGAGGTCATCACCACCCCCGGCTACACCCTCTCCTCCGTCCGGGCCAAGTCCGGCGGAAGCTGGCTGGAGGGCTACTACCTGGGCAAGGTGGGCGGCGCGGCCCTGTATGAGATCTTCATGCCCGATGCCGATGTGGAAATTCTGGTGGACTTCACCCGCAACGGCCCCTATGGCATCACCCCCTATGTGGATGCCCCCGGCGGTACCCTGGAGCTGAGCCACACCACCGCATACGAGCTGGAGACCGTTACCGTCACCGCCAAGCCCGACCGGGGCTATCAGGTGTCTTCCATCGGCTGCTACCACTCCCAGCTGACCAAGGTCCGGGAGAATGTCTGGACCTTTGCCATGCCCAAGTTCAAGGAGGAGGTCCACGTCCGCTTCGAGGCCATCGTCTACCCCGTCACCGTCACCACCGAGACTCCCATGGGCGGCACCGCCTACCTGGACACCGAGGGTGCCACCATCGGCCAGACCGTGACGCTGACCTGCCAGCCCGACGAGGGCTACCGGGTGGCCCGGATCACCGGCGCGGAGCTGACGGACAACGGCGACAACACCTACTCCTTCGTCATGGACAACGCCCCCGTGGAGCTGAAGGTCCTGTTCTTGCGCAACGAAAATCCCTTCCTGGACGTGAACGAGACTCAGTTCTACCATGAGAGCGTCCTCTGGGCCGTGGAAAACGGCATCACCAACGGCGTGGACGCCGAGCACTTCGGCCCCATGGGCGTGTGCAACCGTGCCCAGGTGGTCACCTTCCTGTGGCGGGCCGCCGGTTCCCCCGCGCCCCAGTCCACGGAGAATCCCTTCAACGACGTGGCCGAGGGCAGCTTCTATGAAAACGCCGTCCTCTGGGCGGTGGAGAAGGGCATCACCAACGGCCTGACCGCCGATACCTTCGGCCCCAACACCGTCTGCAACCGGGCCCAGGTGGTCACCTTCCTCCACAGAGCCAACGGCTCCCCCGAGCCCGAGCGCGCCGATAGTCCCTTCACCGATGTGGCCGAGGGCAGCTTCTATGAAAAGGCCGTCCTCTGGGCCCTGGAGAACAATGTCACCACCGGCGCATCTGATACCACCTTTAATCCCAATGGCCAGTGCCTCCGGGCCCAGGTGGTCACCTTCCTCTACCGGGCCGACCAGATCCCGGAGCCGGAGCCCGAACCGGAGCCCGACCCCCTGCCCTTCCCGGAAATCGGCTGATCATAGATTCCGATTGTAGGGAAAGGTCTGAAATCAGCACGTCATTGCGAGCCCGCAAGGGCGTGGCAATCCCGTGGTCTGTCAAACGACCGGGAAAATCGACGGGATTGCCACGTCGGGCTTGGGCCCTCCTCGCAATGACGTGGTAACTTGGGGGGGCAGTCCGATAGCACCGTCCGGGCAGGAATGCTAAAAATCGAGATATCGACGAAATATCAGAAAACCGCAGGAAAATTCCTGCGGTTTTTTGACGAAAAAGTTCCGGAATAATTCTTCTGCAAGTGTTCAAAAATAATTTATAAATGTTCCCCTTGACTTTCGGGGGCATAGAGAGTATACTTTTGTTAGCACTCAGAGATACGGAGTGCTAATCTCGAAAGGGAGGTGTCCCATGGAACTGACCGAACGCAAGAAGAAGGTCCTGCGCAGCGTTGTGGACCTGTATATCCGCACTGCTGAGCCCGTCGGCTCCAAGGCCATCACCGCCCTGCCGGATATGAAATACTCCTCTGCCACCATCCGCAACGAGATGGCAGACCTGACCAATATGGGCTACCTGGAGCAGCCCCACACCAGCGCGGGCCGCATCCCCTCCGCCGCCGGCTACCGGCTCTACGTTGACGAGCTGATGATGGATTACCGGCTGAGCATGGACGAAACCAAGTCCATGAACATCGCCATCGAGGAGAAGATGCAGAAGATCGACAAGGTGATGGATCAGGTGGCAAAAATGGTCTCCCAGGCCACGAACCTGCCCGCCATCTCCGTTGCCTCCCACCGGGGCGGCACCACGGTGCGGCGGTACGATCTGATCCTGGCGGGTGCCGGAAGCTTCATCCTGGTCGTGATGCTGAGCAACGAGGAAGTGGTCAACAAGCTCATCAAGCTGCCGCTGAATGT
This sequence comes from Faecousia sp., assembly GCA_045125955.1. GTDB lineage: Bacteria > Bacillota > Clostridia > Oscillospirales > Oscillospiraceae > Faecousia. Next base: position 2,659 of record JBGVNV010000100.1, on the reverse strand, counting down.
GGCGGAAGCGGATCTGAAGCTGCTGAGTGCCGTCATCAACGCAACGCTGACCGACATCGGTGTGGAGGATTTCACCCCGGAGCTTCTGGAGAAGACCATGCGCTCGGCCGGCGAGGCCGCATCCTTAGTCCCCGTCATCGTGGAATTCACCATTCATACACTGAAAAGTCAGCAGGAGGCCGATGTCCGGGTTGCCGGACACATGAAGCTCCTGGGCCATCCCGAATACCGGGACGTGGAAAAGGCCCAGCTGGTCCTGTCTGATCTGGATAATTCCGTCATGTCGAACCTGCCCGCAGTGCTGGGCACCGAGAACGGCACCCAGGTGATGGTCGGTCCCGAAAATGTGGCCCAGGCCCTGAAGGACAGCTCCGTTGTCATGACGAAATTCGACATCGGCGAGGGCATGCACGGTGTCATCGGCGTGGTGGGTCCCACCCGCATGGATTACGCCCAGGTCACCGCGCGCTTAAGCTTCTTCGCGGAGAACCTCAGCCGGATGTTTGCAAAACCCGAACACAACGCACTGCCCTCCGGCAGTGATCCCATAAACGACCCCAAGGAGGATTAAGCCGTGGCAGAAGAAAAGACCACCGAGCGCAGCGAGTTCGACATCGAGCTGGAGGAAACTCCCGCCGAGGAGGCTCCCGCTGCCGCTCCCGAAGAAAATTACAAGGAAAAATACGAACAGGAGCACAACAATTTCCTGCGTCTGGCCGCCGAGTACGACAATTTCCGCAAGCGCAGCCAGAAGGAAAAGGATTCCGCCTACACCAACGGCAAGGCCGACACCCTTTCCAAGCTCCTGCCCGTCTACGATAATCTGGAGCGGGCCATGAACCAGCCCACCGAGGATGCCGCCTACAAGAAGGGCGTGGAAATGACCATGCAGGGCCTCGTCAAGATCTTCGCGGATCTGGGCGTTGAGGTCTACGGCGAGATCGGCGACGCGTTCGACCCGAATCTGCACAACGCAGTCATGCACATCGAAAGCGAAGAGCTGGCCGAGAACACCCTCTCCCAGGTCTTCCAGAAGGGCTTCAAAACCGGCGAAAAGGTCATCCGCTTCGCCATGGTACAGGTAGCCAACTAAAAAATACGCACGTCATCGCGAGCCAGTGCGCACTACTCCGTGGCGATCCCGTGGAGTCTCCGGAAACCTTCGGGGATTGCCACGTCGGGCTTCGCCCTCCTCGCAATGACGTGGAAGAACGAACACTGTAAACAATTTAGCTTTATTATATAGGAGGAACAAATTATGTCTAAGATCATCGGTATCGATCTGGGTACTACCAATTCCTGCGTCGCCGTTCTGGAAGGCGGCGAGCCTGTTGTCATCGCCAACGCCGAGGGCGGCCGTACCACCCCCTCTGTTGTTGCATTCAGTAAGACCGGCGAGCGTATGGTCGGTCAGGTCGCCAAGCGTCAGGCTGTCACCAACGCCGACCGCACCGTCGCTTCCATCAAGCGTCACATGGGTGAGAACTACAAGGTCACCATCGACGGCAAGGCCTACACTCCCCAGGAGATCTCTGCCATGACCCTGAGCAAGCTGAAGGCTGACGCCGAGGCATACCTCGGCACCACCATCACCGAGGCTGTCATCACCGTTCCCGCTTACTTCTCCGACGCCCAGCGTCAGGCCACCAAGGATGCCGGTAAGATCGCCGGTCTGGAGGTCAAGCGTATCATCAACGAGCCCACTGCCGCTGCCCTGGCCTACGGCCTGGACAAGGAGCAGGAGCAGAAGATCATGGTCTACGACCTGGGCGGCGGCACCTTCGACGTCTCCATCCTGGAGATCGGCGACGGCATCATCGAGGTCCTGGCCACCGCCGGCGACACCCGTCTGGGCGGCGACGACTTCGACCAGCGCATCATGAACCACCTGGTCGAGGAGTTCAAGAAGGCCGAGGGCATCGACCTGTCGGGTGACCGCGTTGCCATGCAGCGTCTGAAGGAGGCCGCCGAGAAGGCCAAGATCGAGCTGTCCGGCATGACCACCACCAACGTCAACCTGCCCTATATCACCGCCGACGCCACCGGCCCCAAGCACATGGACGTCACCATCACCCGCGCCAAGTTCAATGAGCTGACCGCCGATCTGGTGGAGCGCACCATGAAGCCCGTCCGTCAGGCCATGTCCGACGCCGATCTGAAGGCTTCCGACCTGGATAAGGTCCTGCTGGTTGGCGGCTCCACCCGTATCCCCGCTGTTCAGGAGGCTGTCAAGTCCCTGACCGGTAAGGAAGGCTTCAAGGGCATCAACCCCGACGAGTGTGTTGCGCTGGGCGCAGCCATCCAGGGCGGCGTTCTGACCGGCGATGTCAAGGACATCCTGCTGCTGGACGTCACTCCCCTGTCCCTGGGCATCGAGACCATGGGCGGCGTGTTCACCCGTCTGATCGACCGCAACACCACCATCCCCACCAACAAGAAGCAGATCTTCTCCACCGCCGCCGACGGCCAGACCTCCGTTGAGGTCCACGTCCTCCAGGGCGAGCGCGAGATGGCTGCCTACAATAAGACCCTGGGCCGCTTCCAGCTGGGCGGCATCGCTCCCGCTCCCCGCGGCGTGCCCCAGATCGAGGTTGCCTTCGACATCGATGCCAACGGCATCGTCAAGGTCACTGCCAAGGACCTGGGCACCGGCAAGGTG